>DATNMT010000571.1:0-7066 GCA_035602495.1 Bradyrhizobium sp. | reverse complement strand
TCGGCCAATTCGCCTTGACTCGCGGCTCGCAGCAGCTATAAGTCCCGCCACCCGGCGCGGGATTTTCTCGCGCTGTTTGTTTTTGCGTGGATCCCAGGGGATCGCTCCCCGATCGCGTGAAAATTGTATCCATAACGACTGAAGAAAAAGCCGGCCCGGACCTGTCCGAGGCCGGGATCGAACACGAAGGAATTCAACGATGTTCGCAGTCATCAAAACCGGCGGCCGGCAATACCGCGTCGTTCCGGATGATGTGCTCGAGATAGGCAAGATCGCCGGCGATGTCGGCACGATCGTGCAGCTTGGCGAGGTTTTGCTGGTCGGCGGCGAAACGCCGGTGCTCGGCGCACCCACGGTGGCGGGCGCGAGCGTGGCGGCCGAAGTGCTGCAGCACAAGCGCGGCCCGAAGGTGATCTCGTTCAAGAAGCGCCGCCGCAAGAATTCGCGCCGCAAGCGCGGCTATCGCGACGAGATCACGGTGCTGCGTATCACCGAGATTTTGACCAACGACAACAAGCCGAGCATCGGACCGCGGCCGAAGCGGGAGAAGCCGGTCGTGGCAGCGCCGGCAGATGGCGACGACGAGGCGCCGAAGGCCGCGAAGAAGAAGGCCGCGCCCAAGAAGGCGGTCGCCAAGAAGGCCGCGGCAAAACCGCGCGCCAAGCCCGCTGCCAAAAGGCCCCCGGCGAAGAAGGCCGCCGCCAAAGGCAAAAGTGATAAGAAGTGAAGCGTGACAAAAAGTGAAATGATTCCGTCAAGGAATTGATCTAGAGATACGGTTGAGGTTTGGAGACGGGCTATGGCTCACAAAAAAGCAGGCGGTTCATCGCGAAACGGGCGTGATTCGGCGGGCAAGCGCCTCGGGATCAAGGCCTATGGCGGCGAGCACGTGGTCCCCGGCAACATCATTGCGCGTCAGCGCGGCACCACCTGGCATCCCGGCCTTAATGTCGGCATGGGCACTGACCATACTCTCTTCGCCAAGGTCGAAGGTCATGTCGAGTTTCGTGCAAAAGCCAATGGCCGCACTTTCGTGTCGGTGGTCCCGATGACGGAAGCCGCGGCCGAGTAGACGGTGGACAAGTCGAATCCGCCGGGGTCCTGTTGAACCGGCGGAGTTCCTTAAAGAGGCTCCGAAGGGGAGGCGGGAAACCGGCCTCCCTTTTTTATTGCGCGTGTTCCGCAAGAGTGGACACCGGTTTTGCGCCGCGATCGAAAAGCTGCCTACCAGGAGCCCGATATGCTGCAGGATATCCCGACCCAGGCACTCCGCGAGGCGAGGCCCTGCGTCCTCGAGACCGAACGGCTGCTGCTGCGCAGGCCAACGCTCGCGGACGTAAAAGCAATCACGCGTCTCGCCAATGACCGCCGCATTGCAGAAAATACCCGCCGTCTGCCGCATCCTTTTTCCGAGGACCATGCGATCGAGTTTGTTCGCAACGCAGCGAGCGACAATCGCGGAACCGTGTTCCTGATCGAAAACAACTTTGTACCGGTCGGCGTGGTCGGCATCGACTGGCGCGAGCCGGACGCGCCCGAACTCGGCTACTGGCTTGGCGTCGAGCATTGGGGCCAGGGTTTTGGCACCGAGGCGGCGCGCGCGGTGATCGACTTCACCTTCGAGGAATTCGAGGTCGAGCACCTGGTGGCGGGCGCGCGGGTCAGCAACCCGTCGTCGCGCAATATCCTGGAGAAATGCGGCTTCCAGTGGAGCGGCGTCGAGCTGCATCGCTTCGAGGCGCTGGGATCGTCGACCCCGGTCGATTGCTTCCGGCTCGCACGCAGCGTCTGGTCGTCGCTGAAGAACTGGAGCAGTTCGACGCGGCGCGAGCGCTGAGCACAGATGTCGTCCCCGCGAACGCGGGGACCCATAACCACAGGGGTTCGTTATTGCGTGCTCCAGCTTTTCACAACAACAATGATTTGTGGTTATGGGTCCCGGCTCAAGGCCGGGACGACGGCGGTGTTTGACGTTTGCTTTCGCGCCCAACTCACGCCGGCGGATTGACGACGGTCTCCTCGCGCCCGAGTTCCCGCTCGCGCAGAAAGATATAGAACCCGGCGCCGATGATGATGGCCGCGCCAACAATGGTCGCGACCTGCGGCACGTCGCCGAACACGAGATAGCCGAACACCGCGGCCCAAATGATCATCGAATACTGATAGGGCACGACCACGCTCGCCGGCGCGAGCTTCAGCGAGCGGTTAACGCAGAGCGAGGCGAGCACGGCGAGGCCGCCGGCCAGCATGAAGAAGCTGAAATCGCGCGGGCCCGGCGTCAGCCATCCGACCGGTGCCGCGACCATCCCGAACAGAAAGGTGCCGAAGAATTGCATCGACGCCAACACGATGTCGGGCGTGCCGCGCAGTGAGCGCGTCACCACCATCAGGAATGCGAAGGCGACGCTGCCGCCGAGCGCGATCGCGGCCGGCCAGCCGAACACCCCGCTCGAAGGCCGCAGCGCGATCAGCACGCCGCAGAAGCCGATGCCGACCGCGATCCAGCGCCTGACATCGACCTGTTCGCCGAGCAGGATCGCCGACAACGCGGTGACGAAGATCGGCGCCGCCAGATAGAACGTAATGATGTCGGCAAGCGGCAGGTAGACCGCGGCCGCAAAGAACGCCGCGATCTCCGTGATCGACAGCCCGACCCGCAAGACCTGCAGCGCGGGCCGTTGCACCCTGGGAAAGGCGGCGCGGCTGCGCCAGATCAACGGAGCCATCAGGATCAGGGAGGACACCGCACGCAGCAGCAACAGCTCGCCGACGGAATAGGTCGCGACCAAAAACTTGCCGATCGCATCGCCGAGCGAAAAGAAGCCGACGCCGGCGAGCATCAGCGCGATGCCGAAAAGCCGCGCGGAGCGCGGGTCGGGGACAGCGATTTTGGCGAGAATGAGCATGGTTGATCGGTGCGGCCGCGCTTGCTCTCCGTCATGGCCGGGCTCGTCCCGGCCATCCACGTTTTGGTGCAGTGCTGTTTTAAAGACGTGGATGCCCGGGGCAAGCCCGGGCATGACGAATTGAACGGATTGTCGCAACAGCCTCTCTGCGATACCGATACGCGATAGCCCGACCGCAAGAGAAACCAACCATGACCGAGTTCGATCCGGCAAGCCATCGCATGGTGCCGCAACAACGCTGGTTCGAGGATTTTACCCTTGGCGAACGCTTTGTGATTCCGAGCCGCACCATGACGTCGGCGCTGTTCGCGGCTTTCCAGACCGCGAGCGGCGATACCCATCCCGTTCACTACGATCTCGAATATTGCCGCGCCCGCGGCATGCCGAACCTGCTCGCCCACGGCTTCCAGACGCTGATCCACACCGCCCCGGGGGCCGGGCTGTTTCCGTACCTGGTGGAAGAATCGCTGGTCGGCTTTCTTGAACAATCGAGCCGGTTTTTGAAACCGGTCTACGCCGAAGACACGATCTATCCCGCGCTCGAGGTGACGGAATTGATTCCCGGCCGCTCTACCGGCGTGGTGAGCTTGCGCTCGACCGTGTTCAACCAGCGCCGCGAGCTGGTGCTGGAGGGCTTGCAGAAATTCCTGATCCGCCGACGGCCGGCCGCCTCGCCTAGATAGGGTCGCCCACTCGCGCCCTCATTCGATCACCTCGTCGGCGCGGGCAAGCAGCGTGGCAGGAATTTCAATGCCGAGAATTTTTGCGGTTTTGAGATTGATGACGAGCTCGAATTTGGTCGGCTGTTCGACCGGCAGATCGGCCGGCTTGGCGCCCTTCAGGATGCGATCGACATAATAGGCGGCGCGCCGGAACAGCGCTTCAACCTTGACACCATACGACATCAGGCCACCCGCCTTCGGCAAGGCGTCCGTAAAGTACATGGTGGGTAGCCGATCCTCCAGCGCGAGATCGGCAATGCGCCGCAGGTACAATCCCATCTGAGGGGCAGGCAGCAGGATGACGCCCTGCGCGCTCTGTTTGACGGCGTCCTCGAAGGCGACGTCAATGGAATTGCCATCCGGCGTCTTCAGAAACTGCGGCTTCAGTCCGGTCGCCTCTGCGGCAGCCTCTGTTTCCTTCACCGAAAATGCTGCGCCGGGATCGTTCGGATTCCAGAACACCGCGATATTGACCAGGCCGGGAACGATCTCCTTGAACAATTCAAGCCGTTTCCCGCTTGCCTCCGGGGCCATCAGGCTCACGCCGGTGATGTTTCCTTCCGGCCGGGCCAGGCTCGTGACAAATCCGAGACCGAGCGGATTGCTGCTTGTCATGACAATGGGGATGCTGGTCGTCATTTGCCGCGCGGCGGTCGTTGCCTCCGAGCCGTTGGCAAAGATGACGTCTACTCCCGCCATGACGAGCTCTGATACCGATGCAGCCAGCCTGTCCGATCGGCCGCTCGAGTCGCGGTACTCAAGGATGACGTTCCGTCCCTCCACATAACCAAGATCGCGCAGACCCTGCAGAAAAGCCTTTACGTAGGTCGACGCGACCGGGTTTGGCGAAAGAATGCCGATCCGTGGCACGCGATTGGTTTGCCCGCGTGCCGCAAGTGGCCACACTGCAGCGCCGCCGAGAAGGGTCATGAACTGGCGGCGCTTCACGATGATTTCCGGATCTCGCAAGGTTTCTGATTGGCGAACCATAGCACACCCGCGGGACTGCCGCCCAAGCCCCGATAATGCCCTAAAATATTGAACTTTTGCGATATTTACCAAGCTTAAGAGGTTGCCGCACCGGCGCCGCTGCCTTACCTATGGCCGATGAAATTTCTCGACGAGGCAAAGGTCTATATCCGCTCCGGCGACGGCGGCAACGGCTGCGTGGCGTTTCGCCGCGAGAAGTATATCGAGTTCGGCGGGCCCAGCGGCGGCAATGGCGGCCGCGGCGGCGACGTCGTCATCGAGGCGGTCGACGGGTTGAACACGCTGATCGACTACCGCTATCAGCAGCATTTCAAGGCCCAGAAGGGCACCAACGGCATGGGCAAGGACCGCCATGGCGCCAATGGCAAGCCGATCGTGCTGAAAGTGCCGGTGGGGACGCAGGTGTTCGACGAGGATCGCGAAACGCTGCTGCACGATTTCACCACGCTCGGCGAAAAATTCACCCTTGCCGAAGGCGGCAATGGCGGCTTCGGCAACGCGCATTTCAAGACCTCCACCAACCGCGCGCCGCGCAACGCCAATCCCGGCGAGGTCGGTGAGGAGCGCTGGATCTGGCTGCGGCTGAAACTGATCGCCGATGCCGGCCTGGTCGGCCTGCCCAATGCCGGCAAGTCGACATTCCTCTCGGTGGTCAGCGCCGCGAAACCGAAGATCGCCGACTATCCCTTCACCACGCTGCATCCGCAGCTCGGCGTGGTGAATGCGCAGGGGCGTGAATTCGTGCTGGCGGATATTCCCGGACTGATCGAGGGCGCGCACGAAGGCGCCGGCCTCGGCGACCGTTTTCTCGGCCATGTCGAGCGGTGTCGTGTGTTGCTGCATCTGGTGGACGCGACCTGCGAGCATGCCGGCCGAGCCTACAAGACGGTGCGGACCGAGCTCGAGGCCTATGAAGGCCATCTCACTGAGAAGATCGAGATCGTCGCCCTGAACAAGATCGACGCGGTGACGCCGGAGGAGCTGAAGAAGCAGAAGGATCGGCTGAAGCGCGCCGCCGGGAAGACGCCGCTGCTGATGTCGGGCGTGACCGGCGAGGGCGTGAAAGAGGCGCTGCGGGCGCTGGTCGCGGTGATCGGCGAAGCCCCGGTCTCGGTCAAGGCCAAGGGCGTGGCGGAGGCCGAGCCGTGGTCGCCGCAAACGCCGCAGGGCTGATGAGCTGACGCGAACCGCATTTTCCTCAGCCCGCGCCACTTCCCAATCCTGGAGGTGGCGCGTATTGCTTTTCACCACCCCACCATCCGATAGTCCCAATGGCCCGCCCTTCTCTTAAAAAATTCCGCCGCATCGTCGTCAAGGTCGGCTCGTCGCTGCTGATCGATTCCGATGCCGGCGAGGTGCGGGCGACGTGGCTTGCCGCACTTGCCGCCGATCTGGCAAAACTGCATGGCGAGGGCCGCGAGCTGCTGATCGTGTCGTCCGGCTCGATCGCGCTCGGCCGCAGCCGACTGAAATTGCCGCGCGGCGCGCTGAAGCTGGAGGAAAGCCAGGCCGCGGCCGCGGTCGGACAGATCGCGCTGGCGCGAATCTGGTCGGAGGTGCTGGGCCATCACGGCATCGGCGCCGGCCAGATCCTGGTGACCCTGCAGGACACCGAGGAACGCCGCCGCTATCTCAACGCCCGTTCGACGATTGCAAAACTTCTGGAATGGCGCGCGGTGCCGGTGATCAACGAGAACGACACGGTCGCCACCAACGAAATCCGTTATGGCGACAATGATCGCCTCGCCGCCCGCGTCGCCACCATGGCGAGCGCCGATCTTTTGATCCTGCTGTCGGATATCGACGGCCTCTACGATGCGCCACCGGCCGGCAATCCCGGCGCAAAGCTGATCCCGGTGGTGGAAACGGTCACCGCCGAGATCGAGGCGATGGCGGGGGCGGCCGAATCCGAACTGTCGCGCGGCGGCATGCGCACCAAGATCGAGGCGGCGAAGATCGCAACCACCGCCGGCACCCACATGCTGATCGCGTCGGGCAAGATCGAGCATCCGCTGCAGGCGATATCAGATGGCGGACGCTGTACCTGGTTCCTGACCCCCGCCAACCCCGTCACCGCACGAAAACGCTGGATCGCGGGCTCGCTGGAGCCGAAGGGTACGCTGACCATCGACGCCGGCGCGGTCAGCGCGCTGCGCGCAGGGAAAAGCCTGCTGCCGGCCGGCGTGATCCGGGTTGACGGCCAGTTCGCCCGCGGCGATGCCGTGGTGGTGCGCGGCCCCGACACCCACGAGGTGGGCCGCGGCCTTGTCGCCTATGACGCCGACGACGCCGATAAGATCAAGGGCCGCTCGTCACCGGATGTGATGGCGATCCTCGGCGTCAGCGGGCGGGCGGAAATGATCCACCGCGACGATCTCGTGGTCGGGCCGGGCGGCGCTTTTTCTCAAGGCTGATTCTCGAGGCCAGGCCAATGGCCTGGCCTCCCAA
>DATNMT010000569.1:0-2675 GCA_035602495.1 Bradyrhizobium sp. | reverse complement strand
CTGTTTCGCTTCAGCATGAAACTGGCGCGGCTCGGCCGGCCGCTGTTAGCCCTGTTGCCGGCCCCCAAAGCGGCCTCGGTGACGCCGACTTTATGGAGGCGAATCAAGGCGATGCTGGCGCTCGCGCCGGGCCGCCTGCCGGCGCCGGGAGCCGCCGGCGGCAGCGTTTTTGCTGCTCTTGGCGAGAGACGGGGACGGGTTGCCCTGCTGCAGGGCTGCGCCCAGCAGGTGCTGGCGCCGCGGATCAATCAGGCCGCCATCAGCCTCTTGACGCGTCACGGCATCGAGGTCGTGCTGGTCAAGGACGAGCAATGCTGCGGCGCTTTGACCCATCACCTCGGCCGCGACGACGACGCGTTGGCCCGCGCGCGCGCCAACGTCGCGGTCTGGCTCAAGGAGGCCGAAGAGAGCGGCCTCGATGCCATCCTGGTGACGGCGTCGGGCTGCGGAACCGTGATCAAGGACTATGGTTTCATGCTGCGCCAGGACCGCGAATTCGCAGGTCCGGCTGCGAAGGTTTCGGCGCTCGCCAGGGATATCACCGAGTATGTGGCCGGGCTTTCGCTGCGGCCATCGCAGCAACACGGCGAACTCGTGATCGCCTATCACTCGGCCTGTTCGCTTCAGCACGGACAGAAAATCGACGAGCTTCCGAAAGAATTGCTTTCCAAGAACGGATTCGTGGTGAAAGATGTACCCGAGAGCCATTTGTGTTGCGGTTCGGCGGGGACCTACAACATTCTCCAGCCTGACATTGCGAGCAGATTGCGCGATCGCAAGGTCGCCAACATCGCGATGGTCAAGCCGGACATGATCGCTGCGGGCAATATTGGATGCATGGTTCAGATTGCCGGCGGCACGTCAGTCCCCGTGGTGCACACGATTGAGCTTCTCGATTGGGCGACGGGCGGTCCCCGGCCAGGATTGAACTGAGCGACGGGCATCGCGAGACACGAACGACTTGAAACGCTGATAGACATTGATCGGCGGCAACAGGAGGATCACGATGGCTAAAGGCAAAAAGAAAAAGGGTGGCAAGAAGGCCAAGAGTAAAAAGGGCAAGAAGAGCGTGGTAGCGGCGAAAAAGAAGTCCGCGAAGAAATCCGCCAAGAAGTCGGCGAAGAAAGCCAGGAAGGCGGTGAAGAAATCCGCCAAGAAGGCTGCGCCGAAGAAAGCGGCCAAGAAGGCGGTCGCCAAGAAGGCGGTTGCCAAGAAGAGCCCCGCGAAGAAGGCGGTTGTGCCAAAACCCGCGGCTCCGATGGTTGAGCCGGCTCCCGTGCCGGCGCCGGCGGCACCGAGCTGGGCGGCTCCGAGCCCCGCGCCGTCATGGGGACATTCGGATAGCTCGTCGTCCTCCGGCGGAGACGACAAAGAGAACTGAGCCTGTCTGAACCGACCGTATCCCCGCCAGGGGATCGGGTCTTGAGGCCGCAGCGCCCGCCGCTGCGGCCTTTTTGCGTCCGGCCCCTCGGCCGCAAGCCATGGCCCTCGCGAAACAGACTGATTCGGCCGGTCGATCCCCAACCGCCACACTCACTCCGCGGCGTCCCAAAAGTTGCCAAACCAGCGCCGCATCCGCCTAAAATTGTTGTCGGAATGCAACACCCGCCGACAACATTTCAACGAATCCGCAAAACGGCTAAAAAAGCATCAGATGCATATGTTTTTTGCTTCACGGCGGCGGTAACGCACTCCAGATTGCGGTCAGGTTAACGTATTGGTCGGTTATCGCTTGTCCCCGGGGGGCGCCGGAATCGGACTGATCTTGAAATCGGATGGGGATCGTCATGAAGAGAATGGTTTTGTTGGCAACGGCGCTGGCAATGGTATCGGGAGGGGCCCTGGCGGCGGATCTGCCGGTGAAGGCGCCCAAGGTGCCGCCGCCGGCCGCGTTCGATCCCTGGGATGTCGCGTTCGGCAGCGCGATCATGAACGACTACATCTTCCGCGGCGTCACCCAGTCCAACCACAACGCGTCGGTCGCCGCCTATTTCGAGCCTCGCTACAACATCAACAAGGATACGCAGCTCTATATCGGCGTTTCCGGCGAGAGCATTTCGTTCCCGAACCGCGCCGCAGCCGAGATCGATATCTACGGCGGTATCCGCCCGACCGTCGGCATGTTCGCCTTCGACTTCGGCCTTTGGGGTTATCTCTATCCGGGCGGCCAGTGCTTCAATGCGGCCGCATTCCCCGGGTCGGGCATTCCCGGTTCGGAACTGGGGTGCATCATCAATGGCAACCTGCCGTTCAACGGCAACGTCGCCAAGAGAGATGCAAGCTTCTTTGAAGGCTATGCCAAGGTCAACGTGACCCTCAACGACCAGTGGCAGGTAGGCGTCAATGAGTACTACTCGCCGAACTTTCTCAACCTCGGCGCCTGGGGCGACTACGCTTCGCTGACCGCCAAGTGGACCGCGCCGAGCACGACTTTCGGCTCAAGCGGCGTCGGCATGTATATCTCCGGCGAAGTCGGTCGCCAGTGGCTCGGCACATCTGATGCCTTCTATGGCGTCGTCAGCCCGCTGGGTAATTTCGCGGCGGGCGTTCCCGAGCCCAGCTACAACACCTGGAATATCGGCGTCGGCTTTACCTACAAGGTGTTCACCCTGGACGTGCGCTACTCCGACACCAGCCTCTCCAAGGCCTCGTGCAACGTATTCACCAGCGACTAC
>DATNMT010000560.1:0-4418 GCA_035602495.1 Bradyrhizobium sp. | reverse complement strand
CCAAATGGTTCATCGCCAAGGCCTCCGCCTACGCCAAGGAGCGCGCCGTGTTCGGCCGTCCGATCGGCCAGAATCAAGGCATCCAGTTTCCGATCGCCAAGGCCTATGCGGCGATGCGCGCCGCCGAGCTGATGGTGAGGGAAGCCACCCGCAAATACGAGGCGGGGCTCGATTGCGGCGCCGAGGCCAACATGGCCAAGATGCTGGGGGCGGATGCCTCCTGGGAAGCGGCAAACGCCTGCATCCAGACCCATGGCGGTTTCGGCTTCGCCGAGGAATATGACGTCGAACGCAAATTCCGCGAGACGCGCCTCTATCAGGTGGCGCCGATCTCGACCAATCTGGTTTTGTCCTACATCGCCGAGCACGTGCTGGGCATGCCCCGCTCCTACTGAGATACGCCGATGCTGCCACTTGAAGGAATAACCGTCATTGCCGTCGAACAGGCGGTCGCCGCCCCGTTCTGCAGCTCGCGGCTGGCCGATGCCGGCGCCCATGTCATCAAGGTGGAGCGGCCGGAGGGCGATTTTGCCCGCGGCTACGATGCGGCGGCGAAGGGACAGAGCAGCTATTTCGTCTGGCTCAACCGCGGCAAGGATTCCGTGGTCATCGACCTCGCCACCAAAGAGGGCCGGGCCAGCCTCGAGGCGCTGATCGCCGGCGCCGACGTGCTGCTGCAGAACCTGAAACCCGGCTCGATGGACAAGCTCGGGTTCTCGCTGGCGCGGCTGCGCAAGGATTATCCAAGACTGGTCTGCTGCACCATCTCGGGCTATGGCGATGACGGACCCTACGCGCAGCGCAAGGCCTACGACATGCTGATCCAGGCCGAGAGCGGGCTGGCGTCGATCACCGGCGGCCCGGAGGGCCCGTCGCGCGTCGGGATGTCGGTCGTCGACGTCGCCACCGGCGCCACGGCGCATGCGGCCATTCTGGAGGCCCTGTTTGCGCGCTCGCGCAGCGGCAAGGGCGCCGACATCCGGATTTCGATGTTCGACGTGATGGCCGACTGGCTGGCGGTGCCGCTGCTCAACGCGGAAGCCGGCAATCCGCCGCGGCGCATGGGCCTCGCCCACCCGTCGATTGCGCCCTACGGCGCGTTTCGTTCGAAAGACGGCAAGGACATCCTGATTTCGATCCAGAGCGAACGCGAATGGAAGAAATTGTGCGCCGACGTGCTGCGCCAGCCTGACCTGCCGAACGATGTCAGGTTTTCCAACATGATCGCGCGCGTGCGCAACCGCGAGCTCACCGACAAGATCGTCGGCGATATCTTCGCGTCGCTGTCGCGCGACGAACTCCTGAAGCGGCTCGCGGACGCCGACATTGCCTTTGCCGAGGTCAACACCATGGCCGACCTCGCCGTGCATCCGCATCTGCGCCGCATCGAGGTCGACACGCCAAAGGGCAAGGTGACCTACTCGGCGCCGGCCGCCATCTTCGTCGACCAGCCGCGGCATTATGGTGCCGTTCCCGCAATCGGCGGCCATGGCAGCGCCACTGAGCCAGCGCGTGCCCGGAGCAAGACGTCATGACCGAACAACTCGCGGAAAAACTCGATCTCGACCATTTACGCCAGTGGATCGGCCGCAGCACCCAGGCCTCCGACATCGTCACCGCCCAACTGGTGAAGGGCCTGCGCGCGACGCTGTTCCAGGAGATCGGCGAGCCGAAGCCGGGCGATGCCGCGCCATGGACCGTGCATTGGTGCCTGGCGCAGCCGGTGTTTCCGATGTCGCAGCTCAGCCAGGACGGCCACCCCACCCGCGGCGGCTTCCTGCCCCCGGTGCCCTTGCCGCGCCGGATGTGGGCCGGCGGCGAACTGGAATTTTTCGACAGCATGCGCGTCGGCGACGAGGTGACCCGGACCTCGCGCATCGCTGACGTGACCATGAAGACCGGCTCTACCGGCGTATTATGCTTCGTCTCGGTCGATCATCTCGTGACGACGCCGCGCGGCACGGCGCTCCGCGAGCGGCAGGATATCGTCTATCGGGACATGTCGACGTCGTCGGCGCCGGCCAAACCGGCGGCGCCGCCGCCTGTTGCCAAACACCGCGAAAGCCACATGGCCGATCCGGTATTGCTGTTTCGTTACTCGGCGCTGACTTTCAACGGCCACCGCATCCATTACGACCGCGACTACGTCACCAGGGTCGAGGGCTATCCCGGCCTGATTTTTCATGGCCCGCTGCAGGCGGCCTTCATCGTCGAACTCGCGGCAAAACTTCACGGCGGTGCGCCGCCGAAGAAATTCAGCTATCGCGGCTTGCAGCCCTTGTTCGAAGGCTCGGAGTTCAGCGTCAACGCCAATGATGCCGGCACCGGCATGGAATTGTGGACCGCGAATTCGGCCGGTCAGCCCACCATGAAGGGCACCGCGACGTGGTGAACCCGTCATTGCGAGCGAAGCGAAGCAATCCATACCTCCGCACAGGAAGCATGGATTGCTTCGTCGCGGAGCCTGTCATCGGGCGGCGCTTCGCGCCGACCCGTTGGCTCCTCGCAATGACGGGTGACCAGTTTCGGAACACCCCCTGAGGACATGGCATTGTCCCCCAAGCCCGCCAAGAGCAGCAACAAGCCGGTCAGCGTCAAGCAGGCAACGCTCGATCTGTTGCGGGCATTCGGCATCAAGAAAGTGTTCGGCAATCCCGGCTCGACCGAACTGCCGTTCCTCTCCGACTGGCCCGACGATATCGACTACGTGCTGGGGCTGCAGGAGGCCTCCGTGGTCGGCATGGCCGACGGCTACGCGCAGGCCACCCGCAACGCCGGGTTTGTCAATCTGCATTCCGGCGCCGGTGTCGGCAACGCGCTCGGCAATATCTACACCGCGCACCGCAACCAGACCCCGCTGGTGATCGCCGCGGGTCAGCAGGCGCGCAGCATCCTGCCGCTGCAGGCGTTTCTGTATGCCGAGCGCGCGTCGGAATTTCCGCGGCCCTATGTCAAGTACTCGGTCGAGCCGGCGCGCGCCGAAGACGTGCCGGCGGCGATCGCGCGCGCCTATTACGTGGCGATGCAGCCGCCCTGCGGCCCGACTTTTGTGTCAGTGCCGATCGACGACTGGACCCATCAGACGCAAGCCATCGAGGCGCGTCATGTCAGCCGCGAGCTCGGCCCCGACCCGGGCGCGATGAAATCGCTCGCCGCGGCGCTTGCGGCAAGCAAGCACCCGGCCCTCGTCGTCGGCCCCGGCGTCGACCGCGCACAGGCCGTCGAGCTGATGGAGAGGGTTGCGGAGAAGACGCACGCCTCGGTATGGGTCAGCCCGTTCTCGGCACGCTGCAGTTTTCCGGAACGGCATCCGCAATTTTCGGGTTTCCTGCATGCCTCGCCGGGGCAGCTTTCGGACGCGCTTCGCGCGCATGATCTCGTCGTCGTGATCGGCGCGCCGGTGTTCACCTTTCACGTCGAGGGCCATGCCGCGATCTTCGATGGCGCCACCACGATCTTCCAGATCACCGATGATCCGACCGCCGCCGCGGTCACCCCGCACGGCACCAGCATCGTCGCCACCATAAAGCCGGCGCTGACGATGCTGCTGGACTTGCTGCCGGAGACCAAGCGCGCGATGCCGGCGGGCCGCACCTTGCCGCCTGCCCCACACGCCGGCGATCCGATTCCCGTCGAGCACCTGCTGCACGCGCTGTCATCGGCGATGCCCGGTGACGCTGTGCTGGTCGAGGAAGCCCCCTCGCACCGCCCGGCGATGCAAAAATTCATGCCGATGCGCGGACAGGACAGTTTTTACACCATGGCAAGTGGCGGCCTCGGCTACAGCCTGCCGGCCTCGGTCGGCATCGCGCTGGGACGCACCGGTATCCGCACAGTTTGCCTGATCGGCGACGGCTCGGCGATGTATTCGATCCAGGCGCTGTGGACCGCCGCGCAGCGCAAGCTGCCGCTGACGGTGGTGGTGATCAACAACCAGGGCTATGGCGCGATGCGCTCGTTCGGCCAGGTGATGCAGGTGCGCAACGTGCCCGGCCTCGATCTGCCCGGCATCGACTTTGTGAAGCTCGCCGAAGGGATGGGCTGCGACGCGGTGCGCGTGACAAGGTCTTCCGAACTCAAGCCGGCGCTCAAACGCGGCCTCGCGCATGGCGGCACGAGCCTGATCGAGGTGATGGTGGATTCGGCGGTGCCGATGCTCTACGCGCAGAGGGGGTGAGGAGAACCGGTAGCTCTCGCACCGTCATTGCGAGGAGCGTAAGCGACGAAGCAATCCAGCTTTCTGTTCGCCGCGCGAAAGCTGGATTGCTTCGCGGGGCCTGTCATCGGGAGCGCGTTCGCGCTACCCGTTGGCTCGCAAAGATGGTGTGGACGGCCCCCGACGGCATCAGTGTGCCAGACTGGTGGTGTTGATTCGACCAGACAAGGGGACCGTCCATGACGAAGATTAGCACGATTGG
>DATNMT010000559.1:0-6398 GCA_035602495.1 Bradyrhizobium sp. | reverse complement strand
TCGGCCTGCTGCTGCTCAGCGTCGCCCGGCAGTATATGGTCATCCTGATCGCCGCGGCGCTGGTCGGCCTGGGGTCGGCGGTGTTTCATCCGGAGTCGGCGCGCATCGCCCGCCTGGCCTCGGGTGGACGCTACGGCTTTGCGCAATCGGTGTTTCAGCTCGGCGGCAGTTTCGGCACCTCGATGGGACCGGTGCTCGCGGCGCTGATCGTGGTGCCGTTCGGCCAGCCGAGCATCGCCTGGTTTTCCACCATCGCGTTCCTGGCGATCGTCATCCTGTGGCGGATCGGCGTCTGGTACCGGCCGCAGATCACCGGCAAGAAGCCGGCGCCAATCCACGCGCATCCGGATGCGCCGAGCCCGCGCCGCGTCAGGATCGCGCTGGCCGTGCTGGTGGCGCTGCTGTTCTCCAAGCAGCTCTACGTGTCGAGCCTGTCGAGCTATTACATCTTCTACCTGATCGACAGGTTCGGCGTATCGACCCAGACTGCTCAGCTCTATCTGTTCATTTTCCTCGCCGCCAACGCGGTCGGCGCGTTTTTCGGCGGGCCGCTGGGCGACCGCTTCGGCCGCAAATACGTGATCTGGTTTTCGATCCTCGGCGCGCTGCCGTTCACGCTGGCGCTGCCCTATGCCGGATTGTTCGCCAGCGCGGTGCTGACGGTGTTCATCGGATTCATCATTTCCTCGACGACATCCTCGATCATCGTGTTCGCGCAGGAACTGATGCCGCATCGCTTCGGCATGATCTCGGGCGTGTTCTTCGGTGTCGCATTCGGCATCGGCGGTCTCGGCGCCGCGGTGCTGGGCAGGCTTGCCGATCACACCGGCATCGCCTTCGTCTATCAGCTTTGCTCGTTCCTTCCGGCGATCGGACTGCTGGCCGTGTTCCTGCCGAAGATGCCGAAGCACTTGCGCTGATATTTCCCGGGGCGGCCCGTGGAACGGGGCCCGGACTTGTCAATCAATTGTTAGCGATTATGGCGATCTCGCCATTTTTCCTGCCGCCGGTTTTCATCGCGGCAAAAAATCTTCGGAGAAAATCAACCTTAAAAATTAGGGTTAAGTGGCGCTTAAACATTTGGTGGCATCGTCCGACCGTGAGTTTTCAGATGTGGGGCCTGTCTTGTCTGCCTCACCGGCCAAAAGGACGAAGCCAATGCGTAGCGTTAAGTTTCTCATCGCCGCCGGAGCGGCATCGGTGTTGTCATCGGCGGCGTTCGCGGCCGACATGCCTTCCATCATGCCGCCCCCGCCGCAGCAGTATTACGCGCCGCCGGCCGAGGATTTCGGCGGCTGGTACCTGCGCGGCGACATCGGCATCACCACTCAACGGGCCTCGAAGATCTCGAACCCGCTCGATTCGACGCTCAACGTCACCGGCCCGAGCTACGTCGGAACCGAACTGTCGGGCGCCGGAAGCTTCGACCTCGGCGTCGGCTATCGCTTCAACAACTGGCTGCGCGCCGACATCACCGGTGAATACCGCAGCAAGTCGACGCTGCGGGGTTCGGTCTACGGGCAGTTCAGCGCATTTGGCAACGCGTTCAGCGACGTCGACAACTACAGCGCCAACGTCTCGAGCCTGGTGTTCCTGGCCAACGCCTATGTCGATCTCGGCACCTGGTGGTGCATCACGCCCTTCATCGGCGCCGGCATCGGTACCTCCTACAACCATCTCTCCAGCTTCCGCGACGATGGCCTGACGACGTTCAACGGCCTCACCGCCGGCACCCAGTTCGCCGCCAATGGCGACAAGGCGAACTTCGCCTGGGCGGCCCACGCCGGTCTCGCCTACCACGTCAACCAGAACTTCACGATCGAACTGGCCTATCGCTATCTCGACATGGGAACCGCGGTGACCGGCAACACCAACTTTGCCTTCTCCAGCCCGAACGTGCTCGGCACCCATGCCTGGACCGTCAACGACCTGACCTCGCACGACCTGCGGCTCGGCGTACGCTGGACCTGCTGCGATGTGCCGCCGCCCGCGCCGCCGCTGATCCGCAAGGGCTGATCGAAGCTCGATTTCTTAACATTTGCTAACGGCGCGGGATGTTCCCGCGCCGTTTTGTTTTGCGCGTCCTCGCCTGCGACAACGATTGGTTAAGGTTAACGAGCGATGATCGGCGCGAGTTTGAGAGTGTCCGATGGAGCGTTGCGATGCGTAGACTTCTGCTGGCGGCGGTGATGTGCGGAGCAGTGTCCGGCGCGCAAGCGGCCGACATGCCCGACCTGCCGATTCTGCGCGGCGCTTACACCGAGGGGCTGACCACCTCGAAAGTCAACTGGCAGGGCTATTATATCGGCGCCCAGGTCGGCTACGGGTCGTCCGACGAGAATTTCACCGGCACCAACGCGAACATGCTTGCCGCGCTGCTCGACCACAACGTGATCCAGCAGATGCAGGTCTCGCAATGGAACCTCGGTCTCGGCAAGAACTCGGCGCGCTCGGCCGCATTCGGCGGCTTCGCCGGCTATAACGGGCAATGGGAGGATGTCGTCCTCGGCGTCGAAGCAAGTTACATGCACGGCTCGTTTGGGGGGTCGTCCAGCGCCAACAAGGAACTCATCAGCGGCGCCGTGTTATCTGACAAGTTCTTCCATGACGTTGCCGTTAATTCATCGGCGTCGATCAGGATTTCGGATATGGCGACGTTCCGCGCCCGCGCGGCCTACGCCTGGGGCTGCTTCCTGCCTTACGTGTTCGGCGGTTTCGCGCTCGGCAATGCCGACATCTCGCATGCGGTGACCGTCCATGACGCCGTAAGCCTCTCGTCCTTCGGGCCGTTCACCCCGCTGGGGGATTTGACCGCGGACAACGCCGAGCACAATCACCTGATCTATGGTTACACCGCGGGCCTCGGCGTCGATATCAATCTGGTCGGCGGTCTGTTCCTCCGCGGCGAATGGGAATATATCCGCTTCACATCGACGGTTGAAACCAGCATCAACACCGTGCGCGCCGGCCTCGCCTACAAGTTCTGACGGCGCACGACGCAGGCGGTTGACAGAGTTCCGTTCCGCTGCTGCTCTGTCGGGCTCGCGGAGGCACGGCCATGAAAATCTACGGCGACAGCATTTCGGGCAATTGCCTGAAGGTGAAATGGGTCTGCGACAAGCTCGCGCTGCCCTACAACTGGATCGACGTCGATACGCTGAAGGGCGAAAGCCGCACCCACGAGTTTCTCAAACTCAACGCCGCGGGGCAGGTGCCGACCGTGGAGCTCGACGACGGCCGGACGCTGGCGCAATCCAACGCCATCATCCGCTATCTCGCCCGCGGCAGCGCCCTGATCCCCACCGACGCCTATGACGCCGCGAAGATGGATGAATGGCTGTTCTGGGAGCAGTACAGCCACGAACCCTATGTCGCGGTGTGCCGCTTCCAGATGCGATATCTCGGCAAGCCCGCCTCCGAGCTCGATCCCGACAAGGTCAGGCGCGGCTACGCGGCGCTGGCGCGGCTGGAGCAGCAACTCGCCGCGACGCGATTCCTGGTCGGCGACAGCCTCTCGCTTGCCGACGTCGCGCTGCTGGCCTACACGCGCCTGGCGCATGAAGGCGGCTTCCACCTCGACGGCTACGCCGCGCTGCGGCGCTGGATCGGCGATGCCGAGGCCTCCCTTGGCCTTGCGCCGGTGCGTTGAGAGCTACGAGGACCCCAATGCCTGAAAAGCCTGTTGTCACCGTCCGCCGCGCCCGCCGCGACGATGTAGCCGCCATCGTTGACATGCTGGCGGACGACCCGCTCGGCAGCGGCCGCGAACGCCTCGAGGACCCGTTGCCGCCGTCGTATTTCCGGGCCTTCGACGCGGTCGACCGTTCTCCAGATATTCAGCTCGTGGTCGCGGAGGATGCCAGTGGCGCCGTGGTCGGCTGCCTGCAGCTTTGCATCCTGCCGGGACTGAGCTCGCAAGGCGCCTCGCGCGCTTTGATCGAGGACGTTCGCGTCGCCAGCCAGTGCCGCAGCCGCGGCATCGGCGAGCAACTGGTGCAATGGGCGATGGCGGAAGCGCGGGCGAGGGGTTGCAAGCTGGTCGAACTGCTCACCCACCATACCCGCGTCGAAGCGCAGCGCTTTTACAAGCGGCTGGGGTTTGCCCCGAGCCATGTCGGAATGACGCTGCGGTTTTGACGGACCTACCAAATGTCGATCAAGGAATATCTCATTTAGAGATTGACAAAGCTATCTCATTTTGAGATATTTATGTGATGAGATCGGTTCTATACACGCGAACCGCAGCGACGGCTCTGCGCAAGCACGCGAACCGAGCGAAGTTGATTCGGACCAAGATCACGCAATATGCCGACGATCCATCGTCGCAGGCCAACAATGTGAAGACGTTGGCCGGAGTCGATGCAAAGCGGCTGCGGGTCGGCGACTTCCGGGTCATCTTCACCGAAACGGCCGACACCATTACCATCCTCGATATTGGCCCGCGCGGCGGTATCTACGAATAGGAGCGGCTCATGCCCGTGATGACCAAGACCCCGAAGGGCGACGAAATCGTGATCCTTTCCCGCAAAGAGTACGATCGACTACTCGTTGCTGCCAATGAAGATGCCACCGATGCCACCGATGCGGCGGTTGCAAGAAAGGCGATTAACCGCAATGAAGAAACGCTGAGCGAAGCCGAGATGGATGAGTTGCTGGCCGCTAGGACGCCGCTCGCGTTTTGGCGCAAGAAGCGCGGCTTGACACAGGCGGGTCTGGCGAGGGCGGCCGGGATCGCCCAGGGTTTTCTGTCCGAAATCGAAAGCGGTCTTAAGACCGGAGATGTCACGGTACTTCAGCGGATTGCGGCCGCGCTCGAAATTTCGCTTCTCGACCTGGTGCCAGACCTTCCGCGAAGCAAGCGCAAGCCAGGCCTGAAGATCGTAAAACGCCGGAAGTGAAGCACTCGTGGGATTTCAGTTGAGCGCCGTCGAGATGACCCAACGATTTTGACATGGCCGCTATCTGCGACCATCGCGCGCGAGGAGAAACACCGCCATGTCAGCCATCGATCCCCTGACCGCCGCGGCCGTCGTGCTTGCCACGGCGGCGACCGACGCGGTGTATGTCATGTTCACCTCGGCCGTGGTGGCGCGCAGGCGCGTTCCGGCGGCGACCTGGAGCAGCGTCTGGTATCTGCTCTCGTCCTTTGCGGTAATCAGCTACACCGAGAACTGGGTGTATGTCGGCTTTGCCGCCCTCGGCTCATGGCTCGGCGCGTTCGCGACGATCACGTTCCTGCATCGGCCGCCGGGCGGGCCGCCGGTCGGCGCCGCGCCGGAATAAGGCGTTCATCGGCGGTCGTTGCCAGCATTGCGAAACGGGATTTGCTGCTCGTTCCGGTTAACGCGCGATAAACTAACCGCCCCATCGTAATGATTGCGGGGGAACGATCCATGACACGATGGCGTATCCCGTGGGCTCGGGCAGCTTGGGGACCGCATATGAAAACCTATTCGATTGTCAGAATCGGCGACGAGTATGTGGTGCAGGCGGAGCAAAAAAGCGTCCTGAAAATCGCCAGCCGACGAAGAGCCGCTCGCCTCATCAGCGATGCGGCGGAGCTGTTGGACTCGCTCGCCGCCCTGCAATTGTCGCGGCAGGCCGACGCCGAGCCATCAACCGCCCGTGATCTAGGGGACATAGCCGACCCCCACGAAGTTCCTTGACGATTCCGGACGATTCCCTTAATGACCGCCGCGGGACACCTCCCCCCAACGGGAGGCTAGCTATCTGGAAGGATAGATCATGACTGCAGCGAAGCCCGCTTCGCGGCCCAATGTGCCGCATTTTTCCTCCGGTCCCTGCGCCAAGCGCCCCGGCTGGAATGCCCAAAATCTCAAAGACGCCGCGCTTGGCCGCTCGCATCGCGCGAAGATCGGCAAGGCCAAGCTCAAGCTCGCGATCGAGTTGACGCGCGAAGTGCTTGAGGTGCCCGCCGGCTACAGAATAGGCATCGTTCCGGCATCGGATACCGGCGCGGTCGAAATGGCGCTGTGGTCGCTGCTCGGCGCGCGGCCGGTGACCACCATTGCCTGGGAATCCTTCGGCGAAGGCTGGGTCAGCGATATCGTCAAGGAATTGAAGCTCAAGGATGTCACCAAGCTGCATGCCGGCTATGGCGATATCCCCGATCTCGCCAAGGCGGACCCTGCGTCCGACATCGTCTTCACCTGGAACGGCACCACCTCCGGCGTGCGCGTCCCCAATGCCGACTGGATCAGCGCGACCCGCGAGGGTCTCACCATCTGCGACGCCACCTCGGCGGCGTTCGCGCAACATCTGGACTGGCCCAAGCTCGATGTGGTGACGTTCTCCTGGCAGAAGGCGCTCGGCGGCGAAGCCGCGCACGGCATGCTGGTGCTCAGCCCGCGCGCGGTCGAGCGGCTCGAGACCTACAA
>DATNMT010000556.1:0-6968 GCA_035602495.1 Bradyrhizobium sp. | reverse complement strand
TCGGCGAACGAGGCCGGATCGAAGCCGTCATCGGCCGCGCGCCGCGCCTTGATGTAGCGCGTCAGCAGCGAAATTTCGAGCCATTCGGAGACGTCGATCCGCGCATCCTGCAGCAGCGATACCAAATCATAGGCGGCCGGGCCCAGCACGGCGTCCTGAAAGTCGATGATGCCCACCTTCGCGACGCCAGCGCGTTCGCCGAGCCAGATCAGATTGGGGGAATGGAAGTCCCGTAACACCCAGGTCTTGGGCGCGGAAGCAGCCCTTGTCAGGAGATCGCGCCACAGCGTGACGAATTCGGCGCGCAAATTGTCGGAAGGCTCGATGCCGCGGTCCGGCAGATACCATTCGAGCATCAGGCCTACCTCGACCAGCAGCGCCTCGGTGTCGAATGCAGGCATGGCGTAGCTGAGCTGCGGCGCCAAGGGGAGGTTTTCGGGCAGCGCTTGCCGGTGCAGCGCGGCCAGCAGGTCGGTTGCGGCCTCGTAGCGCTCGGTGATCGGCGCCGGTGGATCGCCTTCGACAAAGCCGGTGCTGCCGAAATCCTCGGTAATCAGGAATCCGGCATCGAGGTCGGCGTGACGGATCGCGGGCGCGGAGAAGCCGCGCTCGCGCAACGCCCCGGAGATGGCGACGAACGGCTTGACGTCCTCGGCCAGATGCACCGCCGCGCTATAGGATTGGCCCTCATAGATCGGCGGCCCGTCCGGACGGCGCGGCGAGTTCATCAGAATGACGACGCCGTCGTCGCGGACAAGCCGCGCATAGGAGCGGATCGACGCATCGCCGGCCATGCGCTGGCGTTTGGCGTCGCCAAAGCCGGCGCCGTCGAGAAACTGCCGCAGCGCCTGCAGCCGCGCGACCTGGGCGGCGGCCGTGCCGTAGCCGGTGATCTCGGCGGCGCGCGCAGTCGAGCCCAGCGCCGGACGGTGGCTCAGCGCGATGTCGATGCGGTCGGACGGCAACGCCGATGGCGCGCGCTCCGGCCATTCGATCAGCGCCACCGTGGCGTCCGGCAAGGGCGACAGGCCGATCTCTTCGAGCTCCGAAGGATCGTTGACACGGTAGAGATCGGCATGCACCAGCGGAAAAGCCGGCAGATCGTAGGCCTGGACCAGCGTGAAGGTCGGGCTCGGAACCTCGAGCGTATCGTCGCCGACGAGATAGCGGATCATGGCCCGGGCGGCGGCGGTCTTGCCGGCGCCGAGATCGCCGGACAGCGTGATGACGTCGCCCGGGCCAATCAGCAATGCGAGATCGGCCATCAGCTGCGCGGTTGCGGTCTCGTTCGGTAGCGCCAGCGAGAATGTCGTGGGGAGGCTCATTCCGCGGCGTTGCGATGCGCGGCCTGGTCGATCGGAAAGTCGCAGGTCACGGTCGTGCCCTTCCCGACGATCGAATCGACGCGCACCTTGCCTCCGTGCAGTTCGACAAAGGAGCGCACCAGCGATAGCCCAAGGCCGGCGCCGCGATGCCGCGAGCCGTGCGAGTGGCTCTCGAACCAGTCGAACACCTTGTCCTTGACGTCGGGCGGAATGCCCGGACCGGAATCGGTCACGCTGAAGATGACGGTATGCTCGGTTCGCCTCGCGCTCAGGCCGATGGTGCCGTCCGGCGGCGAGAAGCCGACGGCATTCGCCAGCAGATTATACAGCACCTGCACCACGCGGCGTTCGTCGCCGACGAAACTGCCGATCTCGGGATCGACATCGACCTTGAGCCGGATGCGGTCGGTCGCAAGCCGGTCCTGGATGCCTTCGGCGGCGGCCTCGATGGTCTTGCGGATGTCGATGGAGCCGAGATTGAGCGACATCGCGCCGGCGTCGATGGTGGCGAGATCGAGGATGTTGTTGATGATCGCGAGCAGCGCGTTGGTGGAGGCGGTGATGTAGCCGAGATACTCGGCCTGCTTCGGCATCAAGGGGCCGGTGACGGGATCGGCCAGGAAATGCGCGAAGCCGATGATGGTGGTCAGCGGCGAGCGCAGCTCGTAGGACACGTGGTGGACGAAATCGACCTTCATCTGGTCGGCGGTCTCCAGCGCCTCGTTGCGCTCGCGCAGCGCGCGCTCGACGTTTTCGGTATCGGTGATGTCCTGGAAGGTCAGCATGGTGGCGCCGTCGGGCAGCGGCATGGTCATGGCGTCCAGCACGCTGCCATCCTTGCGCTCCAGCTTCAGCGGCACCTCGACCCGGTTCTCGATCCGGGTGATGGCCTCGCGGATGGTCTGCCAGGTGCTGCCGTCGTCGAACAGCGGCCTGCACCAGGATTCCACGGTCTCGATATGCGGCTGCTCGCGCAGCGCTTCCGGCGACAGCTTCCACATTTTGGCGAACGCCGGATTGAACAATTGGGCGCGGCCGTTGCTGCCGAACACCGCGACCGCCTCGGCGAGATTGTCGAGCGTCTCGCGCTGCACGCGGATCAGGCCGTCGAAGCGCCGGGCGAGGTCGAGGCTTTCGGTGACGTCGTCGAACAGATAGGTGACGCCGCCTTCCGGGTTGGGCGTGGTGACGACGCTCAAGGCGCGACCGTCGGGCAGGTACCAGGTGTCCTTTTCCGGTTCGACGGCGCGATAGGCCTCGTGCAATTTCGCTTTCCAGGCCCGGAAATCCGGCTGCTCGGGGAGCTTGCGCGCGGCGCGCAAGCGATCCAGCACGCTGGAATCGTCGGGGTTGCTGTCGAGGAAGGCGCGGTCGAGGTCCCAGAGCCGGCGGTAGGAATCATTGTAGAAGGCGAGCCGCCGCTGGCCGTCGAATACGGCGACTCCTGAAGACAGCTGATCCAGGGTGCGGCGATGCGCCTCCGCCATCCGCACCAGCGCGGCGCGCAGGCCGGTCGCCTCGCCGGCGTCGATGGCGATGCCGGCGCTGCCGCCGGCGAGGTTGAGCGCATGCACGTCGTAGACCCGGCGCTCGCCGCCGACCACGATCGGAAGCCTCGCGGTGAACGCCGAATTGTCGTTGAGCGCGCGGCCGACCTCCTCGCGCTGGTCGCTTTCGAGCAGTTCGAGGTTGCGATAGATCGCATCCGCGACGCCGGCGGCTTCGGTTGCCTTGGCATAGGCGACATTGGCATAGCGAAGCTGGCCCTGCGCGCTCCTGGCCCAGATCGGCCAGGGTGCGGCGGCGGCGAAGTCGCGCAACAGTTCGGTTTCCTCCAGCAGCGTCTTGTAGCGCAGGTTGGATTCGGCAAGCTCGCGGCGCACGCCGCCGAGTTCGCGAATCCGCACAATGGCCTGGCCGCCGATGGCGCGGCCCATGGCCTCGATGGCGCGTCCGTTCGACGTCGTCAAATTGAGCAGAAAGCCCTCGCCGGCCTCGCGCAAGGCGTCGACCGCATGATCGATCTGCCGCGCCGGTTCCGGCGGCAGCCAGGTGCCGAACGCGAGAATCCGCTGCGGTTGAAATTGCACCGGGTCCTGCGGCATCAGCAGTGCGGTGTCGCCGGTGATTTCCGGGCGATGGTCGCCGGCCGCCCAGGAGATCAGCACCTGCGGTTCCGCGAACAACAGCGCCCGGAACCGGTCGGCCTGGACCTGCAATTCCCCGATATTGACGCGCAGCCGCGCCTCGCCTTGCGCCGCGCGGACCCGGGTGCGCATCAGCAGGATCGCCGCCACCACCGAAAAGCCGAGCAGCGCCAGCGCCGTGGTCAGCACCGCGAATTCCTGGCGATTGAGGTCGAGATGGGCCGAAATCGAATCCAGCAGTGCAAAATCGCCGGCATTGGCTGGCGCGGTCGCGCCGGATGCGACGGTGACAAGGGCGATCAGGCCGTTACGTGCCAGTGATGAGCACGACAGCAGGGTCCGACGCATCGCCACGATCACGCCCGACATGGTTTGCCCCAAACCGCACGACTTTACGCCCGGCGATGACCGCCACCGTGCGCGAATCGATTGACAATATCCCCAACGGGAGTCGGCGGGTAAGAGTCCAGACCGTGAACGCGAATTTCGCCGCGAAAAAATGCGGGATTAAACTTGATCGAAGCGATTTTTTTGAAACTCGATCCGCTGTTTACGCAAATTGGAGCATGATCCGGAAAAGCGGACGCCGGTTTTCCGAAAAGATCATGCTCTAGCGGCCGGTCGAGCCAAATCCGCCGCTGCCGCGCTCGGTCACCGAGAGCGTCACGGCGGCAACGAGCTCCGCCCGCGCCACCGATGCAATCACCATCTGCGCGATGCGTTCGCCGCGCCGGATCGCAAACGGCGCATCGCCATGGTTGATCAGCAGCACGGCGATCTCGCCGCGGTAATCCGCGTCCACGGTTCCCGGCGCGTTCAGCACGGTGACGCCGTGCCTGGCGGCCATGCCCGAGCGCGGACGGACCTGCGCCTCATAGCCAGCCGGCAGCGCGATCGAGAGCCCGGTCGGCACCAGCGCGCGCTGTCCGGGGGCAAGGATCAGCGGCGAGCCCTCGGGAACCGCGGCCAGCAGATCGAGGCCGGCGGCATTCGCGCTCTGGTATTGCGGCAGCGGCAGGCCTTCGCCGTGCGGCCATTGCCGGATCTCGATCTTGATTGCCGTGCTCACGTGGCCTTTCCGATCGTCTGGGCGATCCGCGCTACTAGCGCGGAAGCGACTTCTTCCTTGGTCATGACCGGCCAGGAATCGACCTGGATCCCTTCGCCATCGCGGGTCAGCAGATGAACGGTGTTGCGGTCGCCGCCCATCACGCCGGTGGCCGGCGAAACGTCGTTGGCCACGATCCAGTCGCAGCCCTTGCGCATGAGTTTTGCCTTGGCGTTGTCGATCAGATGCTCGGTCTCGGCGGCGAAACCGATCACCAGTGGCGGGCGTTTGTCGGGCAATTTTGAAATCGTGGCCAGGATGTCGGGATTTTCCACAAGCTGCAGTGGCGGCATGCCGGCGGCGGTCTTCTTCAGTTTTTGCTCGCCTTGATTGGCAACCCGCCAGTCGGCGACCGCGGCGGCGAAGATCGCGATGTCCACGGGGAGTCCTGCTTCCGCGCCGTGCAGCATGTCGCGGGCGGATTCCACGCGTTTCACGGTGACGCCGGCGGGATCGGCAAGGTCGACCGGACCGGAAATCAGGGTGACATCGGCGCCCGCGGCCTGGGCCGCAGCCGCAATGGCAAATCCCTGCTTGCCGGAGGAACGGTTGGCGATGTAGCGCACCGGATCGATCGGCTCATGGGTGGGACCTGCGGTAATCAGGATGCGCTTTCCCGCCAGCGGGCGCGGCCTGGACGGGCGCAGCAACCGCTCGGCCGCAGCCGCGATCTCCAGCGGCTCCGCCATCCGGCCGACGCCGGCCTCATTGGCCTCGGCCATCTCGCCGGCATTGGGCCCGATCAAGCCTGCGCCATCGCGTTCGAGCTGCGCGACATTGCGGCGGGTCGCGGCATTGTTCCACATCAGGGGATTCATCGCCGGCGCCAGCAGGATCGGGCGATTGGCCGCCAGCAGGATGGCGCTGGCGAGATCGTCGGCATGACCGTTGGCCATTTTCGCCATCAGGTCGGCGGTCGCCGGCGCCACCACGATCAGATCGCACTCGCGCGCCAGACGAATATGGCCGGCGTCGAATTCGCTCTCGGGATCGAACAGATCGGTGTAGGCGCGCTCGTTCGACAGCGCCGAGGCAGCCAGCGGCGTGACGAATTGCTGCGCGGCCCTGGTCAGCACACAGCGGACGCGGACGTGCCGCTCCTTGAGCCGCCGGATCAGGTCCAGCGCCTTGTAGGCGGCGATCCCGCCGCCGATGATCAGGGTGACGCGCGGTTGATCGCCAGCATGGGCTCGCTCGGCAGCGCGCGGGGAGGCCTCTGGGGGTAGCGGGGTGACGGGCGATGGTGTCGTTGCAAACTCGAAGGGACGGCCCTGGGCGATCTCGCCCAGGATCACCCGAACTTCCTCCTCCACGGAGCGGCCGTTCCTGGCCGAGCGCAGCCGCAGATAGACTTTTATGGCTTCATCGAGCTTCCTGATGGTCAGGCTGGCCATATCGCATACTCGAGAATCATGATATCAATGATATCATACATTGCATGCATTGCAATCAAAGTTGCCGGACCGCGAACAAAATCGCGATAAAGGTTCCGGCGATGATCCAGAGCGCCAGCGTTCGCCAGCGGCTCTTGCGGCCTTCGGTCCGGCCCATCGCCGCGATCGTCTCCGGCGACAGCCTCACACCTTCCCGGGTCATGGTCTCCAGCTGCTCGAGCACCGCGACCGATCGCGCCGCGATCGCCGGCAGGCCCGCCAACACCCGGCCGAGGTCGCCGGCGCCGGTCATCGCGCTCTGGATGCGTCCGACCGGCCCGAGATTGCGCTCGATCCATTCACGCACCACCGGATCGGCGATCTTCCAGATGTCGAGTTTTGGGTCGAAGCTGCGTGCGACGCCTTCCACCACCACCATGGTCTTCTGCAGCAGGATCAGTTCGGGCCGGGTGCGCATGTCGAACAGGCCGGTGACCTCGAGCAGCAGCGTCAGCAGCTTCGCCATGGAAATTTCCTCGGCGGTGCGGTTGTGGATCGGCTCGCCGATGGCGCGGATCGCTTGCGCGAAATTCTCCACCGAATGATGCGAAGGCACATAGCCGGCCTCGAAATGCACTTCCGCGACGCGGCGGTAGTCGCGGGTGATGAAGCCCAACAGGATCTCGGCGAGGAAGCGCCGCTCCTTCATGCCGAGCCGGCCCATGATCCCGAAATCGACCGCGACCAGTCGGCCGGCTTCGTCGAGGAACAGATTGCCGGGATGCATGTCGGCATGGAAGAAGCCGTCGCGCAGCGCATGGCGCAGGAAACTCTGGATCACCTTGCGGCCGAGGTCGGGCAGATCGACGTTCGATGCCTCGAGCCGCGCATGATCGCTGAGCGCAATGCCGTCGATCCATTCCATGGTCAGCACATTGTGCGTGGTGCGGTCCCAATCGACCGCGGGCACGCGAAAGTCCGGATCGTCGCGGGTGTTCTCTGCCATCTCGGACAG
>DATNMT010000552.1:0-10522 GCA_035602495.1 Bradyrhizobium sp. | reverse complement strand
CCGGCGCCCCGGCCTTGGCGAGGCCATAGGCGGCTTCGAGGCCAAGCAATCCGCCTCCGACCACGACCACGCGTTTCTTCTGCGCCGCCAGCGTCAGCAACAGATCGACGTCCCGGCTGTCGCGAAAGGTATACACGCCGGCAAGATCGGCCCCGGGCACCTTGAGCCGCAGCGGCGTCGAGCCGGTGGCGAGCACCAGCCTGGAAAACGCGATGCTCTCTTCGTGGGCGATCTTGAGTTCGCGGCGGCCGACGTCGATCTCGGTGGCGATGCAGCCATATTTCAGGGTGACGCCGCGGTCGCGCCACCACTCGGCGGATTTGAGTTCGATGTCGTGGGAGGCGGTCTCGCCGGCCAGCACCGACGACAGCAGCACGCGGTTGTAAGCCAAACGCGGCTCGTCGCCGATCACCGCGATGGCGTAACGTCCGAGCGCTGCCCTGGTCAGTTCGTCGACCAGACGCGCAGCCGCCATGCCGTTGCCGACGATCACCAGCGGTTCGCTCACGGGCCGTATCCTTATTCGGCGGCCTGCGGGCGGCCATAGGCTTGATGAATCATGAAGCCGGACAGCGTCTCGTAAGCCGCGGTCCAGGCCTCCGCCACCTCAGGCGTCCAGGCATCGCCCAGTCCCTTCTCCAGCGTCCACAGCAGAGCGGCGCCGACGACGGGATAGTGCTCTCGCCTGGCGCCGTAGCTGACATGGCGGGTGGCGAGCGCGCTCGCGGCCGGCAGTATGGATCCAAGATTGCCGAGGCCGTTGACGACGACCGCCAGCGTCGCCATCAGTTTCCTGCGCTGCTCGGTCATATCGGCCGGAAACATCGCCTTCACCTGTGGCGCGATCTCGAACAGGCGGTCGTAAAACAAAACGGCCGCCGTTTCCGAGATCGGCGCGACCTTGGCGAAGCTTTCCTGCACGAGTTTGACCTGGTCGGGTGTCATTTCTCACTCCTGCTTGTTGCCGTCCCCCGCCCCGTTTGCGGGACGAGGGACGCCATCGATGCGGTTCAGATGCGGGCTTCGGCGAGGCTGGTTGCACTCGACTCCGCCGGGCTCCTGCGCAAGTGGTAGAACCAGGTGAGCGCCAGGCAGGCCACGTAGAACGCCAGATAGATTTCCAGCGCGAGCTGCGGGCCACCGGTGATGGCGATCGACTTGCCGAAGCCGCTCGGAATCAGGTAGCCGCCGCAGGCGCCGATCGCACCGATGAAACCGAGCGCCGCGCCGCTCTCGATGCCGGCCGCTTTCAGGGCGAGCAACCGGCCGGCTTCGCCCTTGCCGCGGGCCTTGCGAAGATTCTCCTCGCGGAAGATCGAGGGAATCATCCGGTAGGTCGATCCGTTGCCGATGCCGGTGGTGACGAACAGGATCAGGAACATCACGAGGAAGCCGGTGAAGTCCTTGATGCCGACAAAATACAGCACCCCGATCGTCGCCGCCCCCATTGCAATAAAATTCCAGAACGTCACGATCGCGCCGCCGACCTTGTCGGCGAGCAAACCGCCGAACGGACGCGCCAGCGAGCCCACCAGCGGCCCGAGGAACGCGATCGCGATCGTCACCGCCGGGAATTGGGTCTTGATCAGCAGCGGAAACGCGGCGGAGTAGCCGATGAACGAGCCGAACGTCCCGATATAGATGAAGGCCATGATCCAGGTATGCCTGTTGCCGACGATGGCGAGCTGGTCCTTGAAAGAGGACCTGGCCGAGGTGAGGTTGTTCATGAAGAAGACCGCGCCGAACACCGCGATCGCCAGCGGCAGGATCCACATCAGGCCGGCGTTCTGCAGGTAGACGCCCGCGACCGGGGGTGCCTGATAGAGATTGATGAGACCGATCCCCATCAGAATCGGCGTCAGCAACTGCACGCTGGAGACGCCGATGTTGCCTCCGGCCGCGTTCAGGCCGAGCGCCCAGCCCTTCATGCGGTCGGGATAGAAGAAGGAGATGTTGGCCATGCTGGAGGCGAAGTTGCCGCCGCCGAGACCCGCGGTGGAGGCGACCAGCAGCATCAGCCAGAACGGAGTCTCGGGATGGCTGACGAAATAGGCCAGCGCCAGCGTCGGGATGAACAGCACCGCGGCGCTGAAGATGGTCCAGTTGCGGCCGCCGAACGTCGTTACCGCGAAGGTGTAGGGAAACCGCATCAGCGAGCCGATCAGCCCGGGCACCGCCACCAGCTGGAACAGCTCGTCGGTGGTGAAGTGGAAGCCGGCCGCCGGCAGCTTGGTCGCCACGATGCTCCAGATCAGCCACACCGAAAATCCGATGTGCTCGGCTATGATCGACCAGATCAGGTTGCGACGGGCGATGACTTTGCCCCTGGAATTCCAGAACGCCTCATCCTCCGGATTCCAGTCATTAATCCAGGTCGGGTCTTGCGTGCTCATTACCTCGTTCCTTTCAGCGCTCATTGGGGTCAGGCCGCGACGCACGGGGGCGCGCTCCAGGAAGGCCCCAGTCAGGCGGTCTCAAATTTCGGGTGATTGGACGGCATCAATGGCGTCAGGCATCAGCTATTCAAGCTTCGTGCCAAGCCAGCGAAGTGCGAAAAATCAAATAATTCTACTAGGTTATGCGATGCCTTTGAATCGGGCAGCGATCACCAATCGCACCCAAAATTTGCGATTCGCTCATTCCTTGTGCGCCGCACAAGAAATGAGCAAATGCCAAAATAGGAATTTGTTCAGGCGGCCTCGGTGACCGGCATCATTGGTTTCGGCGCCACTCCCGCGCCCGGCTTCAGACGGAATTCGTAGGTCATCAAATGCCACGGCGCGTCCGCAGGCTTGCCGTCCGGCATGACCTTGTCGGTGCGCCTCTCGACCTTCGAGATCAGGTCGTTCTTCACCCCGAACACCACGTCGGAGTCCAGATATTTGTCGCCTTCGATGAAGACGTGGGTGACCAGCGGTTCGTGACCGGGTGCGGCGACCAGGAAATGAATATGCGCCGGCCGGTTCGGATGACGCCGTGTCTGCAGGATCATCTGTCCGACCGGACCATCGGTCGGGATCGGATAGCTGCAGGGCAGGATGGTGCGGAAATAGAGCCGGCCGTCGGCGTCGGTGACGAAGCGCGCCCGCATCGACGGGCCCTCCGCCTCGTAGCCCGGCCTTTGCGTATCGTAGTTGCCGTCATCGTCGGCGTGCCAGACGTCGACCGGCACGCCCGCCAGCGCTTTGCCCGCGAGATCGGTGACGCGGGCCCGCACGAACATCCGCTCTCCCGTCAGATTGGGGGCGATATCGGTGCCATGCGGCATCGGCTTGTGCTCGCCGACATAAAACGGGCCGAGCACGGTGGTCTCGGTCGCGCCCGCGCGGTCCCGGTGATTGACGGCGTCGACCAGCATCGACACGCCGAGCACGTCCGACAGCAGTATGAACTCCTGCCGGCTGGGAGAGCACTTCTGGCCGACCTGGGTCAGGAAATCGATCGCATAGGCCCATTCGTCGAAGCTGAGATCGGTCTTGCGCACGAATTCGTGTAGCGACTTCACCAGTTCTTCCATCAGGAATTTGGCCCGCGGATCCGGCGTCTCCTCGAAACTCTGGACGACGGCGGCGGTGAGTTCGGTGTCGTTGAATTGGGGCATGGTGACTTTCCTGCAGGGTTAGGCGATTGCAGGCCCGAGCCTACACCGGCCAAGGCGCAAGCGTAAGCACTTGCGATTGGAACAGGGCATGGTTTTCGGTTATCAAAAGCCCGCCCCCGATCGCCACGGAGACATTCCAATGCTAGCCCCCGCCCCGCCCGAATCCGCCGGCATGTCGAGAGCCGCCCTCGACCGGCTGGAGGCGCATCTCAAGCGCCGCTATATCGACGCCGGCCGCTTTCCCGGGACCCGGCTCTTGGTCTATCGCCGCGGCAAGGTCGTCCATTCGGCGGCGCAGGGTTTTGCCGACGTCGAGCGCAAGGTGGCCGTCAAGGACGATACCATCTTTCGCATCTATTCGATGACCAAGCCTATCACGTCGGTGGCCTTCATGATGCTGTTCGAGGAGGGCCGGGTCGCGCTCGACGAGCCGGTCCATAAATACATCCCGGAATGGAAGGACCTCGGCGTGTTCCAGGCCGGCACGCTGCCGGCATTTCTGACCAGGCCGCCGGCGCGGCCGATGCTGATCGTCGACCTGCTGCGCCACACCTCCGGCCTGACCTACGGTTTCCAGCAGCGCTCCAATGTCGACGCCGCCTATCGCGAATTGAAGATCGGCGAAATCGAGAAGGCGGGCACGCTGGAATCGATGATCGCCGATCTCGCAAAACTGCCGCTGGAGTTCTCGCCCGGCGACGCCTGGAATTATTCGGTCTCCACCGACGTGCTCGGCTATCTGATCGGCAAGATCAGCGGCAAGCCGTTCGAGCAGTTCCTGAAAGAGCGCATCCTCGATCCGCTCGGCATGACGGATACGGATTTTTTCGTTCCGGCGGCGAAAGCCCATCGCCTCGCGGCGTGCTACTCGGCCGACGGCAAGGGCGGCATGACCTTGCAGGACGACCCGGCGACGAGTTCGTACCTGCAGCCGCCGTCCCTGATCTCCGGCGGCGGCGGGTTGTGTTCGACCGCGGCGGACTATCTCACCTTCTGCCGCGCGTTGCTGGGCGGTGGCGAACTTGGCGGCGTCAGGCTGATCGGACCGAAGACGCTGGCGCTGATGACATCGAATCATCTGCCCGGCGGCCGCGATCTTACGGAAATGTCGCGGTCGCTGTTCAGCGAGGCGGGCTATGCCGGCGTTGGCTTCGGGCTCGGCTTCTCCGTCACCATGAACCCGGCGCAGACGCTGATCCCGGGGAGCCGCGGCGAATATGCTTGGGGCGGCGCGGCCTCGACGGCATTCTGGATCGATCCGGCGGAGGAACTGATCGCCATTTTCATGACCCAGTTGATACCGTCGAGCAGCTATCCGGTGCGGCGCGAACTGCGCACCATGGTCTATTCGGCCATCACCGACAGCAATCTCTAGGGACTTGGCCGCCTCCGGAACCGGCTGACGCCCAAAATCCTTGGCGGATTTCCGGCGCCTCTCCTATGCTCCCGACGATCCGGCGTGGCCTTCGCCAATGCAATGATGCGGGAACCGCGTGCCGAAACCCTCACTGCCAGTGCGCCTTGCCCTCCTGGTCGCAGGAACCACCCTGCCGCTGATTGCTTTCGCGGCCTTCCTCGTTTTCAACGACTACGAGCAGGACCGCCAGGGCGCCTCCCTGCGCGTGCTCGAAACCGTGCGCAGCATCCGCCTGGTGCTCGATGCCGAGATGCAGCGCATGACCGGTGCGCTGCGGGTGCTGGCGCTGACCAGGCCGCTGCAGGACGGCGAGTTCGAGGCGTTCCGCCGGATCGCCGACGGCTTCCTTGACCAGTATCCCGAGGGCGGCGTGGTGCTGGTGGCGGACCGCGAAGGCCGCCAGTTGTTCTCCTCGGCCAGCCCGGATACCGCAAACCTGCCGCTGCGAAATAACCGCGCCATCGTGGAAAAGGTGTTCGCAACAAAGCACCTGCAGTACTCGAACCTGTTCATCGGTGCGGTGAAGAAACAACCGATCATAACCGTCGAGGTGCCGGTGTTTCGCGACGGCGAGGTCGTCTACGACATTTCGTTCAGCCCGCCGGTCGAGATCTTCCAGGGCATCATCAACGCGCAACGCCCGAGCAGGGATTGGACGATCTCGATCTTCGATCGCGACGGCATCAATTTCGCGCGGGCGCCGAACCCGCAGGAGGCGGTCGGCAAGCGCGCCTCGCCGTTCCTGTATGCCGAGATTTTTGGCACGCCCGAGGCGACCCTGCAGACGGTGTCGCCGGAAGGCGCTGCGCTGATCACGTCCTTCACGCGATCCCCGCTCACCGACTGGACGGTCGCCGCGGGCGTTGCGGAAATATCGCTGGTCGGCCCGCTGTGGCGCAAGCTGGCGATCACCAGCGTGATTGGCGGCGTGCTGTTGCTGACCGGGCTTGCCTTTGCGGTGCGAATGGCGGCCGCGATCGCGCGCGGCGAGATGCTGCATGATCTGCTGATCGAGGAACTCAATCACCGCGTCAAGAACACGCTGGCGATCCTGCAGTCGATCACGACCCAAACCTTTCGCAGCGCCAGCAAGGCCGAGCGCGAGAAATTCGAGGGCCGGCTCGGCGCGCTGGCGGAGGCGCACAATCTGTTGAGCCGGGAGAAATGGCAGGGCTCCGACCTGCACGACGTGGTCGACCGCGTGCTGCAGCCTTATTCGGTCAGCAATCCGGAGCGGGTTCGGATGTTCGGGCCGAAGGTTCCGCTGACGCCGCGGCTGGCGGTGGTGCTGTCGATGATCCTGCACGAGATCGCCACCAACGCCGCCAAATATGGCGCGCTGTCGAACGACACCGGCACGGTGGCGCTGGATTGGGAGGTCATCACCGAGAGCGGCCCGAAATTGCGGCTGATCTGGACCGAGGCCGGCGGCCCCCACGTCACGGCCCCGGTGCAGCGCGGGTTCGGATCGCGCCTGATCGAACGCAGCGCCCGCGACCAGCTCGGCGGCGAAGCCACCGTCGATTTCCTGCCGGGCGGCGTGGTCTATACGGTGACCTGCTCGCTCGAGGACAAGGGTTAAAGGCGCAAAAACCGCTACCCGAAATTCTGCAGGCCCGGAAACGTCTCGAGCAGCCAGATGCTGACCGAGGATACCGCCCCGGTCAGGAAGCCGATGCCGGTCAGCACCATCAAGACGCCCATCGCCCGCTCGACATTGGCCAGATGCCGCTTCATCCGCGCAAACAGCGAGGAGAACTGCTCGACCATGAAGGCTGCGACCAGGAAGGGAATGCCGAGGCCGGCGGAATAGACCGCGAGCAGGCCGGCGCCCCTGGTCACGGTCGCCTCGGCCGCGGCCACCGACAGGATCGCCGCCAGGATCGGGCCGATGCACGGCGTCCAGCCGAACGCGAACGCCAGCCCCATCACATAGGCGCCCCACAGACCGACCGGTTTCGGGATCGGCAGCCGGCCTTCGCGCATCAACAGGCCGATCCGCGTCAGCCCGAGGAAGTGCAGGCCCATGATGATGATGACGATGCCGGCGGCGATCGAGAGCTCGGCCGACCAGGCGCGGATCAGGCTTCCGATCAGGGAGGCGCTGGCGCCGAGCGCCACGAACACGGTGGAAAAGCCGAGCACGAACATGACCGCCGAGATCATCACCGCGCGCCGGGAGGCGGATTCGGTCTCCTTATTTTCGAGATGCTCGATGGTCGCGCCGGTCAGGTAAATCAGATAAGGCGGCACCAGCGGCAGCACGCATGGCGACAGAAAACTGACCAGGCCTGCAATCAGCGCGGCGGGAATCGAGACATCTGATATCATGCAGTGGTCGCCATGGTCGATCGTTCGCGGCAGCAAGCCTCATCCCGGGCTCAAGAAAGCGCCGGACCTGACCCGGCCTGATGTAGCGGATGGGCGGGAATGCGCAACAGAGCGGCCATGGCTCACGCGCCCGGCGCCCGCGATCGCCGGGATTTGTCGATCAACAATGCGGCATCAGGAGACCGCGGCGCTATTTGACCAGCTTCAGCAAGGGAGGGCGGCCCGGGCCGTGCGGCGATTTCGGATCGTGCGGCCGCTCCGCCGGCGCGTCGGCCGGCAGCACCGCATCGCACAACGCCTTCAATTCGGAATCCGCAATGCGATGGATCTTCATCCGAAGTTCGAGGATCGCCACCGACACCAGGTGAGCGGTGTCGCGGTTGGCGCTGTCGATGAGGACCGCCCGGCACTGTTCGAGCGTCGAGAGGATCGAATGCAACTGTTGTTCTGAATTAGCCACCAGCTTTTCTTCCGTTATCGAGCTTGCGAGGTAAAGTTCGTTCGATCCCGTCGGCGGTTTCATCAACTTCTCCATCAATTCCGGCGATGTCGGAAACGGCGCGGTGCGCCGGGTCGGCCGGCATTTCGTCGAGGGCGCGGCTTTGCGATGCGTCCCACAGATAGGTGACGTCGGGTTTACGGCGCATCGATGCAGGCGGCCGAGCGATTCCGCGCGAACGATCGGGACGCTTTCGAACGCTCGATAGATTTGCCAATGAAATTGCCAATGTCCCGGGGCTTACAACTGAAATCACACGGCTCCCTCTTCAAAGGCGGAACGGGCTTGCGTTCCCCGGACCCGTCATGGTTGTAGTCCGCGCATTATTCTGGCGAGCTTAGCGTGCGAAAGGCACGGTGTATGCGTCCGCAATGGAATGGGGCGTTCCTCCAGAGGAACGCCGGTCTGGTGGAATTTCCTTGCGGTCGCGGGTTTGCGGTCCAGCGTGGACGGCATCCTTCGGCCGATAGGATGTGTCAGGCACCGGCTGGCGCGAACGAAGATCGACTTTCGGACGCCGCCCGGCGGATCCGATTGGCAAAGGCCGTTTTCCGCCACATCCGGGAGCACCGTGGCGGAATCCGGCTAGCGCCGCGCCACGCCCGGGCGTTTGACAGGAAAATGATACCTCTCCAGGTTGAATTGGCGCCCGATGACACGATCTTTGGCGTCCGTTCATCCCGGAAAGGCGGCTCATCCCTAGGTTGACCTGCCGGACCGTTGGCGCAAATCTTGCAAAATACCAGTGGTTGAAAGAATAATTCATCCATCCAACCGGATTTAAATCGGTATATAAGGGTGAACCCCTGACCCATCTGGTTCAGGGCTTCTCTCGACCCGAAGGACGGTAGAAACAGAATGATCAAATCAGCCGCTAAAAAGATGAAGCAACGCAGTGCCGGTAAACCAGACATTGAACTGGGCAAGCGGATTAGACTGCGGCGCGTCGAACAAAAGATCTCGCAGGCGGAGCTCGGCGACAAACTCGGCGTCAGCTTCCAGCAGGTTCAAAAATACGAGAAGGGCGTCAACCGCGTCGGCGCGGCCCGTCTCCAGCAAATCGCGACCGCGCTCGATGTCCCCGTCACCTTTTTCTACGACGGCGACGGCAAGGCGCGCGAAGTTGAAAGCCTGTTGTTTCTCGACAGCGCCTTCAGCCTCAGGTTGCTGCGGGCCTATAGCAAGATCAAGGACCAGACCGTGCAGCGTCAGCTGGTATCCCTGATGGAATCGATCGCCGCCAACGAAGCCTAGGCGGTTCCGGTTTCGGCTGAGCTATCTTGCAGCGCCACGGACGCGATCGATCAGCGCAAGCGGATCCGCGGGCGGCGCATTGCCGCGCCAGGCCACATGCTGGTCCGGCCGCGACAGTATCAGCCCGCCGCCATGGAAGATGGCGGTTGCTGGCGTTTTGATATCGACCACCTTTAGCGGCAGACCCCGCTGGCGAGCGGCGAGCTCGAGCGGTGCGGCGTCCAGGTTTGGGTCGAGCCGCAGCAACGTGAACTCCGGCCCCATCGCGTCATAGAGCGAGCCGCCGTCTTCGCGCACAAGATGCGGCGTGCGGCAGCCCGGGACCGTCGACGGCGCATAGACGTCCATCGTGTAGGCCGGATGCGGCGACCCGTCATAGGCGATGATCGGCGACGCATCGTAATAGCTGCCGAAATTGAGGCCGGCGCAGGCATATTGCTTGACGTTGATCTCGTAGGTGAGACGCCCGACCTCGCGCCGCGCCGCCTCGCCCGCAGGCCCGGCGTCCTCGATTTCATGGGGGATGGTACCGCGGCGGCGAATTTCGGCTTCCGCATGCGACATCGCAAAGCGCGAGACCTGGCTGGTGATCGGCCAGCGTTCCGCCTCATAGGCATCGAGGATGGCAGCCGGCGCCCAGCCGTTGAGGTGGGCGGCCAGCAGCCATGACAGATTCATGGCATCGGCGATCCCGGCATTCATGCCGTAGCCGGCATACGGCACCCAGATATGCGCCGCGTCGCCGGCGATGAAGGCGCAAGCGTTGCGAAACTTCTCGGCAATCAGCCGCCGTCCGTACCAATCCTCCTTCGAGATGATCTGATAGTCGAAGTCGGCGCCGACGCCGAGGATGGTGCGGATGCAGGCGTCGCGGTCCACGAAATCGCCCTCGCCGGGCCTCATGTAATTGTGCACCAGCCAGCGCTCGCGGCCGTCGATCGCATAGACCATGCCGCTGCGGCGCGGATTGATCGAGCCGGTGCCCCAGGCGCGCTCGTGCCGCTGCAGGCCGATCAGGTCGGGCGCGCGGATGAAGGTCGACTGCACGCGCTGCACCACGGCATCGCCGGAAAGCTCGGCGCCGATCGCCTTGCGAACGACCGAGCGCGCGCCGTCGCAGCCGATCAGAAAGCGGCAGCCCATCCGCCTGACGGCCCCGGTTTCCAGGTCGCGCAAGGCCACGCTGGCGGAAGCCTCCTCGATCCTGACGTCTTCGACCGAAGTGCGGTTGATGATGCGGATGCGGGCTTGCGCGGCCGCGTGCTCGAACAGGATCGGCTCGAGAAAGATCTGGTTGATGCGATGCGGCGGCTCCGGCGTCGGCCAGTTGCAGTCCGGGCCGTGCTTCGCCGTGAAGCGGTCGCGGCGGCAGGGGATCGGAATCCGCGTTAGCTCCTGCCCGGTAAACGACGTGCGATAG
>DATNMT010000534.1:0-2562 GCA_035602495.1 Bradyrhizobium sp. | reverse complement strand
CCACCCATGCTAGATGTCCCGAAAAGCGCCGACAAATCCTACGCCGACGGCAAGATCCTGCAGAGCAGCACCGACGGCGTCGGCGTCATCACCTTCAATAATCCCGAAAAGCGCAACGCGATGTCGCTCGACATGTGGGAGGGTTTTGGTCACGCGCTCGCCGAACTGCGCGACGATCCGGATGTGCGGGTGGTGATCCTGGTTGGCGCCGGCGACAAGGCGTTTGTCTCGGGCGCCGATATCAGCCAATTCGAGAAGAACCGCCACAACGCAGAAGCATCGGAGGAATACGCCAAAAAGAGCGCCGCGCAGCGCGCGCTGCTGGCGGATTACCCGAAGCCGACCATTGCCTGCATCCGCGGCTTCTGCCTCGGCGGCGGCATGCAGGTGGCGATGATGGCGGATATCCGCTTTGCTTCCGACGACAGCCAGTTCGGCATTCCCGCCGCCAAGCTCGGCATCGCCTATGGCTATGACGGGCTGAAGAACCTGGTCTCGCTGGTCGGTCCGTCCTGGGCGCGGCTTCTGATGTATACGGGCATGCGGATCGATGCCGCCGAGGCGCTCCGCATCGGCCTGGTCGACCGCGTGCTGCCCGGCACGGAATTGTGGGATGCGACGATGGAGATCGCCCGCACCATCTCCGGCAACGCACCGCTGGCCGTTCAGGCCGCCAAGATCACCATCAAGCAAGTGCTGAAGGACGAAAGCCATCGCGACATGGACGCCATCAAGGCGATCGGCACCGCCTGCATGGACAGCGATGATTTCCGCGAAGGTCGCCGCGCCTTCATGGAAAAGCGCAAGCCGAAGTTTACCGGGCGATAGCCTGACAGCTGTCATCACCCGCGAAAGCGGGTGATCCAGTATTCCAGAGGCGTTAGTGATGGAACCGAAAGGCCGCGGCGTACTGGATACCCCACTTTCGCGGGGTATGACGGGCTTTTTCTGGGCTACCATCGGTCGCTAACCCGCATACGCATTCACGCTGCAGGACATCAACCATGCATAAACCCGTCAACGAACCCGGCACCGCCGCCCCGCAGGACAAGACTTCGCGGTTGCCGCTGTCGCGGTTCAAGGTGATCGACCTGACGCTGGCGCGCGCCGGGCCGTCCTGCGTGCGCACGCTGGCCGATTGGGGCGCCGAGGTGATCCGGGTCGAGCCGCCGCCGAGCGATGACGACGCCGAGGAATTGATCGGCCGGCGCGACGGCTCGGATTTCCAGAACCTGCATCGCAACAAGCGCGCCATCACGCTGAACCTGAAAAGTGACGAAGGCCGCGAGATCCTGATGCGGCTCGCCGAGCAGGCCGACGTCATCGTCGAGAACATGCGGCCCGGCGTCACCAAACGGCTCGGCGTCGATTACGCCGCGGTAAAGCAGCGCAATCCGCGCATCGTCTATGGCAGCATTTCCGGCTTCGGCCAGTACGGCCCGTATACCGCACGGCCCTCGATCGACCAGATCGCGCAGGGCATGAGCGGCATCATGTCGGTGACGGGACTGCCGGGCCAGGGCCCGGTCCGCGTCGGCGTCGCCGTCACCGACATCATGGCCGGCGCCTTTCTCGCGCAGGGCGTGCTGATCGCGCTGCTCGACCGCGAGGTTTCCGGCGAGGGCCGCTGGGTGCAGACCTCACTGATCGAAGCCGGACTTACGCTGTTGGACTTCCAGGCGACGCGCTGGACCATGGACAAGAAAATTCCGCCGCAGGAGGGCAACAACCATCCCACCAACACGCCGATGGGGACTTTCCCCACCGCCGATGGCTTTCTCAACATCGCCGCCACCAGCAACAAGAACTTTGCAAAATTCTGCGCGCTGATCGGCCGCGAGAACATGGCCACCGATCCGCGCTTTGCCTCGACCGCGATGCGGCGGCAAAACAAGCAGGCGATGAACGAGATGATCGCGGACGCGCTGGGCGCCAAAACCACCCGCGAATGGTTCGAACTGATCGTCGCCGCCGGCCTGCCCTGTGGTCCGGTCTACAACATCAAGGAAGCCTTCGCCGATCCGCAGGTCGAGGCGCTGCGCCTCAGGCGATCGGTCACCCATCCCCGGCTCGGCGAGATCGACCTGGTGGCGCAACCCTGCGAAATGTCGGGCTTCGACCGCGAGATCCGCACCGCGACGCCGGATCTCGGCGAGCACAATGCCGAGATTCTGGGATCGCTCGGCTATGGGCCGGACGAAATCGCAAAACTGAAAGCGGCGCGGGTGATTTGAGCGATTGATCCGGCGTGGCTACCTGATTTGCCCGACATGCAGTTTTTCCGAAATTAGTTTCCGTTTTTCGGAAAATATCCTTGCGCCTGACCCAAATCAATTGTAGATATCCGCCGTCCCGTCCCCCTTGAGGGGCGTTTCGCGATCGTCACGAGCGCGGGGCGGGATGCGGTGGACGCGGATGGCGCTTCTGACGAGGCGCCAAACGCGGACGGCGATCGGTTCGACTACCGCTTCAAACGCGATTAAGCTGCCGCCACGAAGCGCTCCGATCAATTTCTGATTTTCAGAAATTTCGCTTGCGCCCTGACCCAAATCAGTTTTATAT
>DATNMT010000532.1:0-12375 GCA_035602495.1 Bradyrhizobium sp. | reverse complement strand
GGACCTTCATGCCGAACGCCTTGCCGTATCCGGCGACCACGGCGCCGATCCGGCCGTAACCGTAGATGCCGAGCGTCTTGCCGCGCAGGGTGTGGCCGACGCCGATCTGCCAGTGGCCCGCCTTCAGCGCCGCCATTTGCTGCGGCAAGGCGCGCATCGCCGCCAGCACCAGCGCCCAGGTCAATTCGGCGGTGGCATAGGACGGCGTGTCGGCGTGCTGGCCCGACGACACCACGATACCGAGCCGGGTGCAGGCCTCGATATCGATATGCGGATAGACGCTGCGCTGGCTGATCAGCTTCAGTTTCGGCAGCCGCTCCAGCAAGGGCTCGCGGATCTGGGTCCGCTCCCGGATCAGCACCAGCGCTTCGGTGTCGCGCAAACGCTGCGCCAGCTTGTCGACGTCCTGGACGTGATCGTTCCAGATCGTCACCTCGTGCCCCTTAAGCCTGGCGAAGCAGTCGAGCGTGCGCAGCGTGTCGAAATAATCGTCCAGGATGGAGATTTTCATGGCCCAGCCCTTCGATCGCGCCGGCCTATTTCACGGCCAGCAATTCAACATCGAACATCAAGGTCGCGTTCGGCGGAATCACGCCGCCGGCGCCGCGGGCGCCGTAGCCGAGCGCGGGCGGAATGATCAGGGTGCGCTTGCCGCCGACCTTCATGGTGGCGACGCCCTCGTCCCAACCGGCGATCACCCGGTGCTGCCCGATCGGAAATTCGAACGGCTCGTTGCGGTCGACGGAGGAGTCGAATTTCTTGCCCTTCTTGCCGCCCTCGTAGAGCCAGCCGGTGTAATGCATGACGCAGGTCTGGCCGGGTTTCGGCGATGCGCCGGTGCCGGGCGTGGTGTCGATGATCTGCAAGCCTGAAGGAGTGGTCATGGTTTTTCCCGCGGTCTGCGCCGCTGCTGTGGTCGGTACGCACGCCTGCGACGCAGCAAAAACCGTCATCACGATCGCTGCCAATATCGGGAGTCTTGCATGCTGGAGACGTCGCATCGTGGGCACCTTCCGTTTCGGATCGGAAGCGTGTCTAGCGCAACGGGACTGGTGTTGCTACCCCTTCACGGCCGTCATTCCGGGGCGCCCGAAGGGCGAACCTCAGATGTGCAATTGCACATCGGGGAATCTCGAGATTCCGGGTTCGATGCGGAGCCTGTCATCGGGCCGCGCTTTGCGCGGACCCGTTGGCATCGCCCCGGGATGACGAAGGATCACGCCGCCCTGTAAACCTGCGCGTTTGCCGCCGTCATTTCCTCGGTGATCACCGAAAATCTCACCAGCTGCACGACGCCAAAGTTGGTCGAGATCGCAACATCGGCGGCATCGCGGCCGCGCGCCATCACGATGCGGCCGATGCGCGGATGATTGTGGCGCGCATCGAAGGTGAACCAGCGCCCGTCCAGATAGACCTCGAACCAGGCGCTGAAATCCATCGGCGCCGGGTCGGGCGGAACGCCGATATCGCCGAGATAGCCGGTACAATAGCGCGCCGGGATATTCATGCAGCGGCACAGCGTCACCGCCAGATGCGCGAAGTCGCGGCAGACGCCGATGCGCTCCGCATGGCCCTCCGACGCGGTCCGATCGCTGCGGGCGTGGTGGTAGCCGAAGCAGATGCGGTCATGGGCATAATCGCAGATCGCCTGCACCCGACGCCAGCCCGGTGCGATGCCTGCGAATAGCGACCAGGCAAGGTCAGACAGTTTCTCGGTGTCGCAGTAGCGGCTGCCCAACAGATAGATCAGCACGTCGTCGGGCAACTCGCCGACCTTGAGCTGCCGCGCCTCGAGCGCGACGGCGTCGGGTAGGCCGCTGTCGTAGAGCCGAAAATCGTTGCTGATTTCGATCAGCCCGGCCGGCGCGACGATCCGGGTGCAGGTGTTGCCGAACATGTCGACATAATCGCGCGAGGCAACGTTCGGCGAAAATTTGATCCTGTGCTCGCTCAACAGATCGGGCAAACGCGCCGGCTCAACGCTGAGCATCAGGACCATTGGGGTCTCCTGAACGCATTGAAAGGCGATGTCGTAACCGGCACGAATTTCCACGTGGCATCTCCTGCGCATCGCTTTTTGCGGGATCGTCAAAAGAATATGCGAAAATAAGCCCGGGACGCGGCGTTCGTTCCCGCCAAGGGCCTGATCGCGATGCGGAAATTTCAGGCGACCCCCGGGGGCCAGTTACTTGGTCCTCTATGGTCCCGATTTGGTTCGAGTGCGGGCCTTGCGAATCTCGTCGTCGCGGTGGCGCGCGATCACTTCCGGTTCCTGCTCGTCGAGCTGGGTGAGTTCCGACCGCGCTGCATGGTCGACCCGCAGCAGCTCATCCAGCTTGGCGTGCAGCGCCAGATTGTCGCGCCGGTTGGCCCGCTGGATGAACAACGTCATCACAAACACCGCCAACGTCGCGACCGCGTTCCAGTCGAACGTGGCCCGGTCGAATGTCAGCCACAGCAGGGCATAAACCATCACGACAAGGAAGGCGGCGGGATGTCCCGCCGCCTGCCCCACATGCGTGGTCCAGTGTCTTTTAAGTGGATCCGCCACTCTTTTTCTTCAGGCTCTCGGCCATCTCGAGATGATGCTTCAGCGTCGGCAGCGTCTTGCCGGCCCACGCCTTCAGGTCGGCATTTTCGCCGCCCTTGGCATACCGCTCGAACAGCGACACCGCGTCCTTGTGGGCGCTGACCTGGATCGAATCGAAATCCGAACTGAAGTCCTTGCCGCTTTCATCCTTGAGCTTGTCGAGCTTGCTCTGGTGCGAGCTATCCAGCGCCGTCGGCACCTCGGCCTTGACCTTGCCGCTGGTAACGAGGCCTTTTAGCTCGGTCGAGGTCTTGGTGTGGTCGGTGATCATTTGCGAGGCAAAGGTCTTCTCCGGCGCGGTACCCTTGTCCTGGGCGAGCTTGCTCGAGTCGATCTCGAACATGTCGGAGATCGCGACCTCCTTGACGAAGTCGGCGGTGGTCGGAGCAATCCCGAGCGTCGAGTTGATGCCGGCTTTCTCGCTGACTGACTGGGCCATTGCGGCGCTTGCCAGCAACAGGCAGCCGAGCGCAACCATTGAACTCCTGCTGATGCTGTTTTTCGAAAGCAGTCCCATGACATCCTCCGTTGAAAAATCGAAAAGCCCGAAACGGGATTATGATTATCCGGTCAACATTTTTCGAACAAAGGAGTTCCGCGTGAGGGTATCGAGCCGTTCGTCACGGCTGGCCCGAACCGCCGGCCGCGCCATAGACCTGACCGGTGGCGAAGCTGGCATCCGCGGCCGCGAGCTGAACATAGATCGAACCGAGTTCCGCGGGCTGGCCGGCACGGCCGAGCGGGGTTTGACCGCCGAACTTTTCCAGCTTCTCCTGGGTCGCGCCGCCGGAAACCTGGAGCGGCGTCCAGATCGGTCCGGGCGCCACCGCGTTGACGCGGATTCCCTTCGGCGCCAGTTGCTTCGCCAGCGACTTGACGTAATTCATGGTCGCAGCCTTGGTTTGCGCGTAGTCGTAAAGATCCGGCGACGGATCGTAGGCCTGTTCCGAGGCCGTCCCGATGATGACCGAACCGGGCTGCAGATGCGGCAAGGCCGCCTTGATGATCCAGAACGGCGCGTAGATATTGGTCTTCATCGTGGCATCGAAATCCTCCGACGTAACGTCGAGGATGGAGGCGCGAGTTTGTTGCCGGCCGGCGTTGCTGACCACGATGTCCAGTCCGCCGAGACCCCTGACGGCGCGTTCGACAAGCTCCCGGCAGAATTTCTCGTCCCTGAGATCGCCGGGAATCGGAAGGCCTATCCGCCCCTCGGCCTTGATCAGCTCGATGACCTCTTTCGCATCGGGCTCTTCGCTGGGGTAATAGTTGATGGCGACATCGGCGCCTTCTCGCGCATAGGCGATGGCCGCCGCCCGACCCATCCCGGAGTCGCCACCGGTGATCAGCGCCTTGCGGCCGGCCAGCCGGCCCGATCCACGGTAGCTTTGTTCGCCGTGATCGGGCCTCGGTTCCATCTTGCTCGCAAGCCCCGGCCATGGCTGCGACTGTCGCTTGTAGGGCGGCCTGGGGTATTTTGCTGCGGGGTCTTGAAGCTCGGCTTTGCTCATCGGGGTGTTTCCTTCGACAATTCCTTCAGCGATTCCCTGCGCGATCGCGGGCGCGACAGACGCGGCGGTGCCAGCCACCGCTGCACCGGCCGCGCCGACAACAGCCCTCCGCGAGATCGGGGGTTTGGCATCGCCCATCATCAAATCTCCAGATTCTCCAGCCGCACCGGCAGCGTGCGAATGCGCTGGCCGGTGGCGTGGAAGATGGCATTGCAGACCGCCGCGTTGGTTCCGACGTTGCCGAGTTCGCCGAGACCTTTAACGCCGGCGGGGTTGATGTGATCGTCCTGTTCGGTCAGCAGGATCACCTCGACGCTCGGGACATCGGCGTTCACCGGCACCAGGTAATCGGCGAGATTGTCGTTGACGTAGCGCGCATAGCGCTCGTCGAGTTCGGTCGCCTCGAACAACGCGGACGACATTCCCCAGATCAGTCCGCCCAGCAACTGGCTGCGCGCGGTACGCGGGTTCATGATGTGACCGGCGGCAAACGCGCCGAGCAGCCGCGGAACCCGGATTTCGTGGGTCCATCTGTTGATGCGGACCTCGACGAATTCGGCACCGAAGGCATAGGCGATCATGTCGCCCATCTTGTCACCGCCGACCATCCGCATTTGTCCGTTGTGCATGGCGTGGAACGAATCCATCGGCGCGCCCTTCGGCTTCCATTCTCCGTATTCCTCGACGACGCTGACGCCGAGCGCGTCGAACGCCCGCTCCAGGTCCAGCGGCTGGTCGCTCTTCGCCGCCCTGGTGCTCGGCGTTTGGCCCACGCCGACCGTTTCCTTCGCCTTGTCGACCAGGCTTTCGTTCGGCATCAGCGCCCTGAACAGGCGCTGCCTGACCTGGTCGCATACCGTGATCACGGCGGAGCATGTGCTTGCCGTCGAGTTGGAGCCGCCGGCCACCGGCGCGGGCGGCAGGTCGCTGTCGCCGATGAAGACGGCGACTTTCTCGACCGGTACGCCGAGCTTTTCGGCCGCCGCCTGCGCGATCACGGTGTAGGCGCCGTTGCCGATCTCGTGGCCGGCGATCTCGACGCGGGTGCGGCCATCGCGCTGCAGGCGGACGCGGGCCGCGGCCGGCGCCATCTGCGTCGGATAACAGGTGGCGGCGCAGCCATAGCCGATCAGCCAGTCGCCCGATAACATCGATTTAGGCTCGGCGTTGCGTTCCGCCCAGCCGAAAGCTTTCGCGCCGGCGTCGAAACAGGCCATCAGCGAGCGCGACGTATAGGGCTTGCCGCCGATCGGTTCCTTCATGGTGTCGTTTATCCGGCGCAGCTCGACCGGGTCGATGTTCAGCTTGACGGCCAATTCATCCATCGCGCTTTCCAGCGCGAACAAATAGGGCACTTCCGGCGGCGAGCGCATGAAGCCGGGCGTGTTTCGGTCGGCGCGCACGATCGACACCATGCTATCGACATTGGGGCAGGCGTAGAGCCGCGTCGTGGTCTTGGTGCCCCCGACGGCGTAGGCGTCGGCGCGCGAGGAGACTTCAGCGCCTTCATGGCGCAACGCGACCAGCCTGCCGTCGCGGCTGGCGCCGATCTGGATCTGGTGGCGGGTCTCGGCGCGGTAGGTCGCGATGTTGAATCCCTGATCGCGGGTCGCGACCAGTTTGACCGGCCGGCCGAGCTGCCGCGCGATGCTGGCGATGATTGCGGTGCGCGGCGTCATCGAGCCCTTCGAGCCGAAGGCGCCCCCGACGTAAGGGTTGATGACCCGGACATTGTCGGCGTTGATGCCAAGCTGTTCGGCCACGCCGTTCTTGAGGCCATAAACATACTGGCTCGGCTCATAGATCGTCAGGCTGTCGCCATTCCACACGCAAGAGGTGGCGAACAGCTCCATCGGGTTGTGGTGCTGCGGCGGCGTCGCATAGGAAGCCGTCACTTTCACCTCGGCCTGGTCGAACGCGCTCGCGAAGTCGCCGACTTTCGGGTCTTCCTTGAACTGGGCGAGCTGGCCCTTGGCCCGCGCCGAGGTCACGCCCGGCGAATCGAAGGTCGTGGTCGGGCTGGTCGCGGTGTAGCTCACCTTGACCGCATGCGCGGCCTCGCGCGCGGCTTCAAAGGTTTCCGCGAGGACGACCGCGACGATCTGGCCGGCCTGTGCAATCTCGGCGGATTTCAGCGGCTGGATGGTGGTGGAGGCGTAACCGCCGTCGCTGAACAGCTTTGCCTCCTTCAGTTTTTCCGCGTTCTCGTGGGTCACGATATCGATCAGGCCGCGGACCTGTCTGGCGGCGGCCAGATCAAAACCGTCGATGCGGCCCTTGGCGATCGAGCTGGTGACGAGGAAGGCATAGGCCGGGCGGTTCAGCGGCATGTCCGCGGCATATTCGGCCTTGCCGGTCACCTTGGCGACGGCGTCGTAACGAGGGATGGGCTGGCCCATGTTGGCTTTCGGCTCGGGGGCGGCAATCGACATGGTCAAACCTCCATCGCGACGGCCTGGTGCAACGCGCGCGCCACCACGCGCTTGCCGAGCGCTATCTTGAATGCGTTGTGCTGCCTCGCCCGGGCGCCGGCGAAAGCCGCCTCGGCGGCGCGCTGCGCGAGGCCGTCGTCGAATTTCTGGCCTTTCAGGAGCGCCTCCGCCTCGTGCGCACGCCACGGCGTGGTCGCGACCCCGCCGAGCGCCACGCGGGCGTCGCGCACCAGGCCATCCTCGACATCGAGCGCGATCGCCGCCGACGCCAGCGCGAACTCATACGACTGGCGGTCCCGCGCCTTCAGATAGACCGAGCGCGGCCATTGTCCGGCAATGGTAAAGCCGGAGATCAGTTCACCCGGGACCAGCTTTGTCTCGATGTGCGGGGATTTGCCGGGCTGCTCGTGCAGCTGGGCGAACGGCATGCTCCGCACGCCGGATTTTCCCGTAATCTCGATCGTGGCGTCGAGCGCGATCAGCGCCTGCGCGAAATCGCCGGGGTAGGTGGCAATGCACTGCTCCGACGTGCCGAGCACCGCATGGCTGCGATTGACACCCTCCAGCGCGGCGCAGCCGGATCCCGGACTGCGCTTGTTGCAATTGCCGTAGCTGACGTCGCGGAAATAGCTGCAGCGGGTGCGCTGCAGGACGTTGCCGCCAAGGCTCGCCATGTTGCGGAGCTGCTGGCTGGCGGCAAGCTTGAGCGAATCGGCGATGACGGGATAACTGCGCTGAATTTCGGAATTGGCCGCGACATCCGACATCCGCGCCAGCGCGCCGAGCCGAAGGTTTCCGCCGTCGAGCGCAATCGCCGACCACGTACTCGCCAGCGGATTGATGTCGACCACGGCGGTGGGCCGCATCACGTCGAGCTTCATCAGGTCGACCAGCGTGGTGCCGCCGGCGAGCGGTTGGGCGGCCGCTTCGGTCAATACATCGTTGGCGCCTGCCGCTGCAGCCAGTGCCTGCACCGCGGACGATGCATCGGTTGCCCTCTGATATGAAAAAGGTCGCATGCGCCTAGCCCTTTTCGGACAGAATTGCGGGAGCCGCCTGCTTCACGGCCGCGACGATGTTCGGATAGGCCGCGCAGCGGCAGATGTTGCCGCTCATGTATTCGCGGATCTCGTCGTCGTTGGCGGCGTGCCCCTCTTTCACGCACGCCACCGCCGACATGATCTGCCCGGGTGTGCAGTAACCGCACTGGAACGCGTCCTGATCGACAAAGGCCTGTTGCATCGGATGCAGCGCAGTGCCCCTGGCGAGGCCCTCGATGGTGAGAATTTGCTGTCCCTCCGCGGCGAGCGCCAGCGTCAGGCAGGACACCACCCGCCGGCCGTCGACCAGCACCGTGCAGGCGCCGCACTGGCCGTGGTCGCAGCCCTTCTTGCTGCCGGTGAGGCCGATATGCTCGCGCAGCGCGTCAAGCAACGTCGTCCGCGGATCGATGGTGAGCGACTTGTTCCCGCCATTGACGGTCAGGGTGGCGTTCACCGGCAGCGAGGCATCTTGCGGTGAGAGATTATCCGAAGCCGATCCCGCACCCCTGGCCGTCAGCGGCGCGACCGCGGTTCCCGCGGCGGCGGCGATAAAGGTGCGCCGATTGAAACCGGACGCGTTTTGGAATTCGGGGTTGTCGGTCATGTCGGCCTCCGCCGCGGAAAGAGAGCGGCGCGCACGCCTGCGCACCTCACCGACAACGAGCACGGCGCAGCGGGGTTCCGGAACGTTCGAGAACGGCGAAACGGAAAAGCCGCCATCAGCGATAACTTTCGCTGATGGAACACGACTAGATTGACAGCCCCGCGAGCCGCATCGCTACGTCACATGATCGCTTTCCCTGCGACGGTTCGAGAATGCCCGCGGGCCTGTTCCAGGACGCGGGGCAACCGCGCCGGCTCAATACCCCAGGGCGCAGCCGTCCTTGCGCGGATCGGATCCACCGGTGAGCGTGCCCTTGTCCCAGTCGATCCAGATCGCCTGGCCGCCGCCGAGCGGGCCGACCACGCTCGTGGTCTTGTGCCCGAGCTTCTTCAGGCCCTCGACGATGTCGGCGGGCACGCCGTCCTCGAGCTGATAGACGTTTTCATAATGCAGGCCGCGCGGCATATCGATGGCTTCCTGCACGTCGCAGCCATAATCGAGCATGTTGGTCAGCACGTGTGTCTGGCCGACCGGCTGATACTGCCCGCCCATCACGCCGAACGGCATGATCCCGCGGCCATTTTTGGTGACGAGCGATGGGATAATGGTGTGCAGCGGCCGCTTGCCGGGCGCGATGCAGTTGGGATGGCCCGGCTGGACGCGAAAACCGCCGCCACGATTTTGCAGCAGGATGCCGGTGTTGTTGGAGACAATCGCAGAGCCGAAGGAATGCGCGATCGAATTGATGAACGAACAGACGTTGCGATCCTTGTCCACCACCGTGATGTAGACGGTGTTGGGATTCATCGGCGGCGTCACCACCGGCAGATCGAGCATCCGGTCCATCCGGATCTTGCCGCCATATTCCTCGGCGAATTCCGGCGTCAGGATCCTCGCCACGTCGACGTTGACGTAGGCGGGATCGCCGACATGCTGCTCGCGCATCATATAGGCGATCCGTGCGGCTTCCGCTTCGAGGTGAAACCGCTCGACGCTCATCGCGGGAAATTTTGTCAGATCGAAGCGGGAGAGGATGTTGAGCATCACCAGCATGGTGATACCCGGGCCGTTCGGCGGGCACTGCCAGACGTCATGGCCCTTATATAGAGTGCCGATCGGGCTGGTCGTCTCCGTGGTGTGGGCGGCGAAATCGTCCGTGGTGTGCAGGCCACCGATGCCGCGCAGGGTCTCGACCATGTCCTCGGCGATGGCGCCCTTGTAAAACGCGTCGCGGCCGTCCTTGGCGATCGCCCGCAGCGTCTTGCCGAGCTCAGGCTGGTGGATCACGTCGCCGGCGACCGCGGGCTTGCCATGCGGCAGCAGATAGCGGCCGGTGTTGGTGCCTTTCTTCAGTTTTTCGAACTGGTTCTTCCAGTCGAACGCGGTGCGCGGCGTGACGACATAGCCCTCTTCCGCGGCCTTGATCGCCGGCTGCAGCAGCGTATCGAGCCCGAGCTTGCCATGATCGCGCAGGATGACCTCCCAGGCGTCGACCGCGCCGGGAATCGAGACCGCGTGCGCCGAGGTCAGCGGGATCGCGTGCAGGTTGCGCTCGAGGTACCATTCCGCATTAGCCGCCTGCGGCGCGCGGCCGGAGCCGTTATAGGCCGTGATCTTGCCCTCGCCCCTCGGCTGAATCAGGGCAAAGCAGTCGCCGCCGATTCCGGTGGATTGCGGCTCGATCACCCCCAACAGCGCGCATGCCGCCACCGCGGCGTCCACGGCATTGCCGCCGGAACGCATCACCTCGATCGCCGTGAGCGCGGCCAGCGGATGCGACGTCGCCACCATGGCGTTCTGGGCGTGGACCGTCGACCGGCCGGCGAGATGGAAATTCCTCATGAAGATTGGCTCGCTTTGTCGTGTTTATCGCTGCTTTTGGGCGCGGATGTACATGGCATATTCATGCTGGCTTGGGCAATGGCGGGAGGCGCATAACAGTCCATCAACGTCGTCCCTGCGACCCGTCTACGCCAACCGCCTTCGTCCGAAGGCGGACTTCGGCGGTCAAGAGGCTTCGCCGGGCCGCCGAAGCTTTAGCGAAGGCGCCACGCAGGGACCCATAACCACCGATGCTTGTTATCGCAAAGGCAACCGGCCCCATCTTCCATTACTAAGGCCACGGCGTATGGGTCCCTGCTTTCGCAGGGACGACGGTGTATATGTTGGTCGCGCAGCGAACTTTCACAATCGCAGCCCGCCTGATAAACCACCGCCATGCCGTACCAGGTCGCCGCTTTCTACCAGTTCGCCGCGTTGCCGGATTTCCGGGAACTGCGCGCGCCGCTGCGCGCGATTTGCGCCCGTCTCGAATTGAAGGGCAGCGTGCTGCTGGCCCATGAGGGCATCAATGGCACCCTGGCGGGCGGCACTGATGCAATCGGCGAGTTGATCGGCCATTTGCGTCATGGCGAACTGTTCGGCGGCCGGCTCGACAACCTCGAGCTGAAATTCTCGCAAGCGCAGGCGATGCCGTTCCAGCGACTGAAAATCCGCCTGAAGAAGGAGATCGTCACGCTCGGCGACGCGGCCGCCGATCCGACGCGGCAGGTCGGCACCTACATCGAGCCCTCCGACTGGAACGAGCTGATCGCGGCCCCCGGCACGCTCGTGATCGACACCCGCAATGAATTCGAGGTCGCGATGGGCACGTTCGAGGGCGCGGTCGATCCCGGCATCAAGAGTTTTGGGCAATTCCGGGAGTTTGCCGCGCGCCATCTCGATCCGGCGAAGCACCGCAGGGTCGCGATGTTCTGCACCGGCGGCATCCGCTGCGAGAAGGCCTCGAGCTATCTGCTGTCGCGCGGTTTCGCCGAGGTCTACCATCTCAAGGGCGGAATCCTCAGATATCTGGAAGGCGTGCCGGAAGCGCAAAGCCGCTGGCGCGGCGAATGTTTCGTCTTCGACGACCGCGTCGCGCTCGGCCATGGCTTGCGCGAACGCTCGATGGAAAACGACTGCGATGAGTGAGGTGAAAGCGCTCAGCGAACGTATCGATGCGCTCGAAGCCAAAGCAATGTTTCAGGACGAGACCATCGAGGCGCTGAACAAGACCATCACCGAGCAATGGCTCAAGATCGACGCCCTGACGCGGCAGCTAGCGGCTTTAAGCGAACGCTTACAGGAGGCCGAGGCGCGGGCCCCTGCGGCCAACGAGCCGCCGCCGCACTACTAGCGGCCTGTCGGTTTCAGTTGCCGCGACTATCGAAACACCGCCAGCACCTTGTCCCAGAGCGAGGCGCCGTCGCGGCGGCGATCCTTCGACGGCGACGGCTGCGCCATGCTGACGGGATCGGATGCCGGGAAGCTGTCGATCAGACCGGCTTCCAGTCTGGCGTGGGTCTCCTGGTCGGCCAAGGCGGTTTCATGGGGATTGGTGGCATGCTTGTCATGCGGCGCGGGATCGAATTTCTCAGCCATGTCGGGCCTCCATGACGAGATAACGCGGGCGAAATCGGGACGTTCCCGGCGGAAGACGCACAATGCACGAAAGCGGGCACAAAGTTAGCCCCAGTTTTTTGTGGCATTATGACCAATATCGCACAGACAGGCGCGGCAAGTTCGGTTCGACTTGGGGGCAGCGATGGGATTGCACCTCATCGCCGAGGCCAAACTTGCGGTAATCCGAAGGCAAATTCCGACCCCAGCCCGTTTGGAATTTCCGATTTGGACCGACCGCTGGACCTATTCGCCAGGCCGGAGGACTGTGCGTTCAAGGTCCCCATTGTCAGCGCGGCCCCCAATCGCGGCTTGGCCAAGCCCGCATCCGCAGTGTATCAGGTGGCGGCATCCCGCCCCTCGATCACCCCTCGCGGAAGCCAGCGCTTGCCCCAAACTCCTCCGACAAAACCTTTACTCGAAGTGCTTGCCGGCCGCCGCCAGCCGGTGCCGCCGGTCTGGATGATGCGCCAGGCCGGGCGCTATCTGCCGGAATATCGCGAAGTCCGCGCCAGGGCCGGCGGCTTCCTCGACCTGTGCTTTACGCCGGAATTCGCCGCCGAGGTCACGCTGCAGCCGATCCGCCGTTTCAACTTCGACGCCGCGATCATCTTCTCCGATATCCTGGTCATCCCCTACGCGCTCGGCCGCGAGGTGCGCTTCGAGGTTGGCGAAGGCCCCCGCCTCGAACCGCTGGATACCCCGGCCAAGGTCGAGAGGCTGGCGCGGCGGGCCGACTTCGGCAAACTCGAGCCGG
>DATNMT010000526.1:0-3109 GCA_035602495.1 Bradyrhizobium sp. | reverse complement strand
GAGAACAAGCCGGGGGCGGGCACCATCATCGGCACCCAGGCCGTCGCGGCCAGCGAGCCGGATGGCTATACGCTGCTGATGGGGACCTTCGCGAATGCGGTCAATCCAAGCCTGAATGCGAAACTGCCTTACGACCCGCACGGGGATTTCGCAGCCGTCGCGCTGATCGCGCGCTCCTTCAACATCGTCGTGGTCAATCCCAAATCCCCTTTTCAATCGATTGCGGACCTGATCGCGGCGGCGAAAGCCGAACCCGATAAATTGTCCTATGGGACGTACGGCATCGGCACGTCGGCGCATCTGGCGGGCGAGCTGTTCAAGAGCCTGGCCCAGGTCAACCTGACGACGGTGCCCTACAAGGGCTCCGCGCCTGCTATCACCGACCTGATCGGCGGCCAGATCCAGGTGATGTTCACCACCGTCGCAAGTGCGGCTTCCCTGATCGAGGCCGGCCAGTTGCGCGCGCTGGCCGTGACCTCGGCGGAACGCTCGCCGGCCTTTCCGCAACTGCCAACCGTGGCTGAAGCCGGCGTTCCCGGCTACGAGGCCGAGAGCTGGTACGGCCTGTTCGCGCCGGCCAAAACGCCGAAGGAGGTCATCGACCGCCTCAATCAATCGGCCGCGACGGCCGCCCAATCGGAGGCGTTCAAGAGGCTTGCTGTCAACGAGGGCCTGATCATGGTGGCGCGTCCGCCGCAAGAGTTCGATCGCTACTTTCGCGGTGAGGAGGAACGCTGGCGCAAGGTGATAAAGGACGCCGGGATCAAGGCCGAATAGCTGTTTCCCTCCTGTTGCGGCGCACTGCAAACATGCGGAAGTTCTTTATTCTCTTGCGATTTTCCGGCCGGAATAAGCTGACATCGTAGGGGTTGCAGAGAGAACGTTGCCAACCCCGGGGAGGTCAGGTTGTCCGGCATGATCCAGCGCATACTTGCTGCCCCCGCGCATCACCTACGGAAGAAACGGGGCGGGGCCGGCGTTTTGACTCCGGCCTAATTTTTGCGCCACTATCGAAAGCGTCGACAACGAAAACAAACTTCAACAGGGAGAGTTTTATGCGTTCAATCATTTCGATGATCCTGGCCGCGTGCGCCATGTCGGTCATGGCTTCACCGGCCCCGGCACAAACACCAACGCCCGCGGCGCCGCCGCCGCAAGCATATCCGGCGGGCGGCACCCCCGACGCGATGCCATTTGACATTCCCTATGGCCAGTCGATCGGGCTCGAAAAGGCCAAACCGGTGATTGCCGCGGCGGAGGCCGAAGCCAGGAAGCGGAACTGGAAGATGAACATCGCCGTGGTCGATACCAATGGCGAACTCGTGCAATTCGAACGGATGGAAGGCGCGCAGATCGCCTCCGGTTCGATTTCGATCGGCAAGGCGCGCACCGCGGCACGCTTCCGCCGCGAGTCGCGGGTGTTCTACAACGTGTTCGAATCCGGCCACGGCTATATCAGCACCCTCGATCCCGGACTGGTGGCGAGCCCCGGCGGGTTTCCGCTGGTCGAAGGCGGCAAGCTGATCGGCGCGGTCGGCTGCAGCGGAGGCACCGGCGACCAGGACGCCGCGATTTGCAAGGTCGGCGCCGAGGTCGTGAAATAGATTGCGTTTTCCCGACGGGCGCCGCGGTGAGATGCCGTCGCGGCGCCATCGTCATCACGAAATCGCGTTTCGCTCACCGCATTGCAGCATTGGGAAATTGGGTGGCAACGCGAAAAATCCATGCCAGATATTTGCCGTGAGGAAACGCCGGCGAGGTGCCGGCCGGGTGCTGGAGGCGGCTCATGTGGATCTTGCTGCTCGTGCCTTTCGTCGGCCTGTTGTGGGTGCCGTTCTACAATTTCCAGGAGCCGGCGCTGTTCGGCTTTCCGTTCTTCTACTGGTACCAGCTGGCATGGGTGCCGATCAGCTCGCTCTTGATCTGGCTGGTCTATCGCAGCCGCGCCCGCGACGAAGCGCCGTAGCGTCCAGGAGGCGGTGTCATGGCCGAACAGATCGACTGGGTAGCTCTCGCGATTTTCCTGTTCTTCTTTGTTCTCGTCACCGTGATGGGATTCCTCGCCGCGCGCTGGAGGGCCGGTCCGGTCAGCGCACATCTGGACGAATGGGGACTCGGCGGACGGCAATTCGGCACCTGGATCACCTGGTTTCTGGTCGGCGGGGATTTTTATACCGCTTACACCGTGATCGCGGTGCCGGCGCTGGTCTATGCGGTGGGCGCCTATGGCTTCTTTGCGCTGCCCTACACCATCATCGTCTATCCCTTCGTGTTCGCGGTGATGCCGCTGTTGTGGAAGACGGCGCATGCCAATGGCTACGTCACCGCGGCCGATGTGGTTCTTGGCGCCTACCAATCGCGCGGGCTCGAACTCGCGGTCGCCATCACCGGCATGGTCGCGACCATGCCCTACATCGCCCTGCAGCTGATCGGCATGGGCGTGACCATCAAGGCGATGGGCCTGACCGGTGACCTGCCGATCGTCGCCGCCTTCATCATTCTCGCGCTGTATACCTATAGCTCCGGCTTGCGCGCGCCGGCGCTGATCGCCTTCGTCAAGGACATCATGATTTACATCGTGGTGCTGGTGGCGGTGGTAATAGTGCCGATGAAGCTCGGCGGATATGGCGCGGTATTCTCTGCGGCCAACGATGCGTTCGCGGCCAAGGGCGGCGCCACAGGGCTGATCCTGCAGCCGTCGCAGATGCTGCCCTATGCGACGCTGGCGCTGGGCTCGGCGCTGGCGGCGTTCATGTACCCGCACACGCTGACCGGCATTTTCGCCTCGAAATCCGCCGACACGATCCGCAAGAATGCGATCCTGCTGCCGGCCTACACCCTGCTGCTCGGGCTGATCGCGCTGCTTGGCTACATGGCCTATGCCGCCCATATCAAGGTCGCGTCGAACAACGATGTCGTGCCCGCGCTGTTCAAGGAGCTGTTCCCGTCCTGGTTCGCAGGCTTCGCGTTTTCGGCGATCGCGATCGGCGCGCTGGTGCCGGCGGCGGTCATGAGCATCGGTGCGGCCAATCTGTTCACCCGCAATGTCTGGAAATCCTACGTCGATCCCGACATCAGTCATGCCGGCGAGGCGGCCGTTGCAAAAATC
>DATNMT010000522.1:0-8217 GCA_035602495.1 Bradyrhizobium sp. | reverse complement strand
AACCGCTACAGTTTCGATTGACAATGGGCCTGCGCAAGATCGACGGCCGCTGGCGCATCATGCATGAGCATCATTCGCTGCCTGCCGTCGAATGACAGACTGGGTTGAGCCACATCATGAAAGGATTGCGAATTTCAGTCGCAGCATTACCATGCGGCCTGATGCTGGTCGCCGCCGCAGGCCCTGCGATCGCGGGAGCTTGCGCCTTCGAGCCGCAGGGCGAAGGCCGCGTCGCCACCATCATCGATGCCCGCAGCTTTCAGCTGGAGGACGGCCGCGAAATCCGCCTCGCCGGCATCGAGCCGGTCACTTCTGAAAAGGTCTTGGCCGAAAAATCGAAAGATGGTTCGGCGCTGGCGGCGCTGATCGCCGGGCGCGAGGTGACGTTGCGCGGGCAGGACGATACCCCCGACCGTTACGGCCGCCAGTCCGCTTTCGTGTATCTCGGCTCCTCCGATACCCCGGTGCAGGCGGCGTTGCTGGCGCGGGGCGAGGCGCTGGCCTCCGCCGATGTCGCCGACAAGGACTGCGCCCTGGCGCTGGTATCGGCGGAAGCCGAAGGCCGCAACGCCAAACAAGGAATCTGGGCTGGTCCCTCGGCCATAAAAAACGCGGAAAGTCCGGGCGATATTTTGGCCGGGATAGGGCGTTTTACGATAGTCGAGGGCAAGGTCTTGTCCGTCCGGCAGGCGGGGGCAACGACGTACCTGAACTTCGGACGGAACTGGACACGGGACTTTGCTGTGACTATTTCAAGGCGCATGCTGCCGGCGTTCGAGGCGGCCGGGGTGGGTCTTAAGTCCCTCGAAAATAGACGGATTCGTGTCCGTGGCTTTGTTGAGTCACGGCAGGGCCCGCGAATCGAAGCGCTCCATGTGGGGCAAATTGAACTATTGGGCGGGAACTAGCCCGTCGGACAGACGAGTAGCAAGGCGTGGCGGAATTTGCGGGACGGCGCCGAATGAGGATGAGCCGCCGCCTTTGGGCAGCGCCCGTCCTGCTGTCCGCAAGTCTCGCGCTTGCCGCCTGCGGCGATATGAGCCGGTTCCAGGCCTCCTCCCCCGCCACCAATTCCATCAAGCCGAACCGCAACGTTGCCCAGACGCCGGCCGCCGAGCGCGAACATGGGCGGATTCTCGCCTCCTATGGCGGCGCCTATGACGATCCCAAGCTCGAAGCCCTGATCGGCAAGACCGTCGACCGGCTGGTGGCGGCCTCCGACCGGCCCGACCAGGCCTACAAGGTGACGATCCTCAATTCCGGCGCGGTGAACGCGTTCGCGCTGCCGACCGGCCAACTCTACGTGACGCGCGGGCTGATCGCGCTCGCCAGCGACACTTCGGAACTCTCGTCGGTGCTGTCGCACGAGATGGCGCATGTCATCGCAAAACACGCCTCGATCCGCGAGGACCAGGCGCGCCAGGCCGCCGTCGTTACCCGCGTCGTCACCGACATGAGCAGCGATCCCGATTTGACCGCGCTGGCGCTGGCCAAGACCAAACTGACGATGGCGAGCTTTTCGCGCGCCCAGGAATTCGAGGCCGACGGCATCGGCGTCGGCATTTCGGCGCGCGCCCATTTCGATCCCTATGGCGCGGCGCGCTTCCTGACCTCGATGGAGCGCAATGCCGAATTGAAGGCCGGCAAGACCTCGATCGATCCGCGCGCGCAGGATTTTCTCTCCTCGCATCCGGCCACGCCGGAGCGGATCCAGAACGCGCAGAACACCGCGCGGCAATATACCTCGCCCGAGAACGCCGAACGCGATCGCGAGATCTACCTCGCCGCGGTCGACAACATCGTCTATGGCGAGGATCCGAGCGAGGGCTTCGTGCGCGGCCGGCGCTTCCTGCATCCCAAGCTCGGCTTCACCTTCACCGGCCCCGAGACCTTCACGCTCGACAATACCGCGCAGGCGGTGATCGGCGTGCGCGAGGGCGGCACGCAGGCGATGCGTTTCGACGTGGTGCGGGTGCCGGCGGAACAGACGCTCGGCGATTACCTCAATTCCGGCTGGATGGAGAATGTCGACAAGGCGTCGACCGAGGAGATCACCATCAACGGTTTTCCGGCGGCCTCCGCCACCGCGCATGGCGACCAGTGGCAATTCAAGATCTACGCGCTGCGCTTCGGCTCCGACGTCTACCGCTTCATCTTCGCCGCACGGCAGAAGACCACCGAGAGCGAGCGCAACGCGCGCGAGACCGTGAATTCGTTCCGCAGGCTGACGCTGGAGGAAATCCAGGCCGCGCGTCCCCTGCGCATCAAGGTCATCACCGTGCAGCCGGGCGACACCGTGGAATCGCTGTCGCACCGCATGGCCGGCGTCGACCGCCCCGCCGAACGCTTCCGTATCCTCAACGGCCTCGATGCCCGCGCCCAGGTCAAGGTGCGCGATCTCGTCAAGATCGTGGTGGATTGACGCGCGCAAGCGCGTCATCTGCGATGCGCAAGGGCGCATCGGAGGGCGCGCATTAGTGCGAACCCGGGATCTCGAGATTCCCCGATGTGCAATTGCACATCTGAGGTTCGCGCTACGCGCGCCCCGGAATGACGGTCAAACAAAAAGCCCGGTCTTGCGACCGGGCTTTTGTTTCGAACTCTGCCAATCCGTCTTACGCGGCCTCGTCGGCCACCGCGGCATCGTCACCGTCGGCATCGGCGTCGACATCACCTTCACCGTCGGCCTCGGCTTCGGCTTCGGTCTTGGCGCCGCGGCGCGGGCTCTTGGCGAGCTGGCTTTCGATTTCCTTGACCGCTTCGGTCTCGGTCACGTGCTGCACGACGGCGATTTCGCGCGACAGGCGGTCGAGCGCTGCTTCATAAAGCTGGCGTTCGCTGTAGGACTGTTCGGGCTGCGATTCCGAGCGATAGAGATCGCGCACCACTTCGGCGATGGCGACGATGTCACCCGAATTGATCTTGGCTTCGTATTCCTGGGCCCGGCGCGACCACATCGTGCGCTTGACGCGGGCGCGGCCCTTGAGCGTATCGAGCGCGCGCTTGACCAGCGCCGGCTCCGACAGCTTGCGCATGCCGACATTGGCGACTTTCGCGGTCGGCACCCGCAGCGTCATCTTGTCCTTCATGAAATTGATCACGAACAGCTCAAGCCTGGCGCCGGCGATCTCCTGGTCCTCGATGGCCAGAATCTGCCCGACGCCGTGGGCCGGATACACCACGAACTCGTTGGTCTTGAAACCCTGACGCTGGGTCAGAACCTTCTTCGGCTCTTCGATGCGCGGCGCGGCGGCCACCGGCTTGGCGGCGGCGACCGGCTTGTGCGCGACCGGCTTGTGGACGGGAGCCTTGGTGACAGGAGCTTTGGACTTCGGGGCAGTCCTGTTGACAGAAGTCCTGGCAGCGACCTTCGAGGCATTGGCCTTCGAACCCGTCGCTTTCGCGGCAGTTTTTGCAGTCTTGTTGGGCATTGCGCTTCTTTTGTTTTTTGAGGATTTTGCAGCCGAAGCCTTTAGTGAAGTCCTGGCACGGCTTTTGGTTGCACCACGGCTGGCCGCAGCGGCTTTCTTGGAAACCTTGGAAGCACTCTTTTTACGCGTTTTCTGTGACACAGCCTGCGCGCGGAACTGCCACGCCCCTGTTCGATGTTTTCACGGGAACCCGGAGGCCAAAGCTACGCATGGCTGGATTCGGCTTGTAATGTGCCCAATATAGCACATTTTCCGTAAAAATCAATGATTTACGCCCTGTGGCGGGCGTTTAGGGGGCGTTTTGATGGCCAGAACGGCATTAGGGTTAAGTGGTAACCAGTGGCCGCTCAGTCCCCGGTGCCCGGATTGGAAGAAAAAAATTTCTCGAATTTACCGTCCATGCCCTCGAAATCCTTGGCGTCGGGTGGCTGTTCCTTCTTCTGGGTGATATTCGGCCAGCTCTTGGCATATTCGGTATTCACCTCGAGCCATTTCTCCAGCCCCGGCTCGGTGTCCGGCTTGATGGCGTCGGCCGGGCATTCCGGCTCGCAAACCCCGCAATCGATGCATTCGTCCGGATGGATGACCAGCATGTTCTCGCCCTCGTAGAAGCAGTCCACCGGGCAGACCTCAACGCAGTCGGTATATTTGCATTTGATGCAGGCTTCAGTGACGACGTAAGTCATCCAAAACTCCGAAACGGGTCAATTTTGAGTGGTTTGCGTAGCGCAGGAACCAAGCTGCCGCAAGGGAAGTGCTGCGCTGCCGAACGGCGTTTTTAGGCATCCTGCGCCGGCGGAATTAACCCGCTGCAGATAGTTATTCCCTGGCCGCTTGCAAATCGTCGTACAGCACGCGCGCGGCGGCTGCGTCACCACGCCGCTCCGAAAATCCGATGATCTTCAGCACGCGGACGCTGCGGTCGAGCCCGATGGTCAAAACGTCCCCGGCCTTCACGGCATGACCGGGCGCGGTTTCGCGCACGCCATTGATTCGGACATGGCCGGCCTCGACCAGGGCGGCCGCCGAGGTGCGCGCCTTCACCACCCGCGCATGCCACAGCCACTTATCGAGACGCTGGCGCTCCAAGCGACACCGAAGATTTAGTCCTTGCGATTGGCGGCGAGCTGTTCCTTCAGCGCCGCCAGTTTTGCAAAGGGCGAATTGGGATCGACCGGGCGTTCGCGTTCGCGGGGCCCGGCGCTGGTCGCGTATTGGCGATGCGAGGGACCGCCCTTGTCGCGATCGCGGCCGCCCTTGTCGCGGCCACCATGTTCGCGGCCCTTGTCGCGGCCGCCGCCGAATTTGTCGCGGCGCTTGTCGCCTTCGCGGTCCCTGCCCTTGTCCCTGTCCTTGCCCTCGAAACGTTCGCGCGGCGGACGCTTGTCCTCGCGCGTTTCTTGCACCACCGCCGGCGCGCCCTCAGTGGGCGCTGCGGTTGCGGCCTCGGCCGGCGCATCGGGACGGAGCTTGCGGAAATCCTGATGACGATCGCGCCGTCCGCGGCGGTGACGCTCGTGTTTGGCGGGCTCTGCGGCCTCGCCTATGGCCGCGGCGTCGGCCGCTGCCGGCTGCGCGCCTTCGGCGGGACGGGCCTGATGGTGGCGAGGACGGTTACGATCGTGGCGCGGGCGGCGTTCATCCGAGCGGCCGCCGGGGCGCCAGACTTCGACCAGTTCGGGGGCGGCGACTGCTTCGGGCGTGGCGGCTTCCGCTGGCGCAGCATCGCTGACGGGCGCGGCCTCCGATGCTGTTTCGGGCGCGGCCGGCTCCGACGTTGCTTCGGTCGACGGCGGCTCCGATGGCGCTTCGGGGGCTGCGGCTTCGACGGGAGTTTTGGGCTCTGGCTGCGCTTCGATCGCCACGGGCTCGCTCGCGGCCGGCTCGGGCGAGAGCGTGATTTCGGGAAGCGGCGTTGCGGCCGGCGCTGAAATCTCTTCGCTCGCCTGCGGCGCATCGCTGGCGACGACAGCGTTCTCGGCCGCAACCGGAGTTTCCGCTGCGACAGTTTCGGTCGCTGCCTCAGTAGCCGCTTCAGGCGCAGCCTCTGACGGCGCCGCCTCCGCCGCGGGCGTCTCCACCGCCGCCGGCTTTGGCGGCAGCGGCGGGCGCTTGTCCATGCGATAGCCGAGCGCGCGCAGGATGGAAGCAAAATCTTCGCCGGCCGAACCCGTCAGCGACGTCATTGCCTGTGTGACGACAAAACCGCGGCCGTCGAACGCGCCGGCGGGCTTTGCGCCGGGCGAGGTTTCGCGCCACGCCAAAGCGGGGCGGATGAGATCGGCCAGACGCTCCAGGATATCGACCCGCACCGCGCGCTCGCCGCATTGCCGGTAGCCGAGTACGCGGTAGGCGTCGCGGGGAAGCGCCTTGTCGACCGGGAACGAGGTGCGGCCGCTTCCGGCCAGATGCTGTGCGCCCGACAGCGCCGACAGGTCGACATTGTCGTGCTTCTGCGCCCACAACAGCGAAGCCAGCGCCCGCGCCGCGGGTTTCAGCAGCGCCGGCAAATAGATGTGATAGGCGCCGAACCGCACGCCGTATTTGCGCAAGCTCGCGCGCGAGGGCTGATCGAGATCCTTCATCTCGGCCGCGATTTTCGCGCGCTCCAGCACCCCTAACGCCTCGATCAGCTGGAACGCGATGCCGCGCGCGATGCCGGTGATGTCCTCGGCCTTGTTGAGATCGAACAGCGGCCCGAGCAGCTTTTCGATATGCGTCTTCAGCCACAGTTCGAGCCGCTTCTCGACCGCCTCGCGCGGCGCGCCCGACAGCCGGTCGTCGGCGATGATGCGCAGCCGCGGATGCAGTGCGTCGTCGGCCGCCACAAGTTTGGCGACGGCATCGCCGGTCCAGCGAATGGTGCCGTCGGAGGTCAGCACGAACTGATCGTCGGGCGCGGCGGCGAGTTTCTCGGCGCGCGCGTCGATCTCGCCGGCCAGCGCCTTCAGCGCGGTCGCCTGCAGCGCTTTCGCATCGGAGCCGGCCTCGGCCGCATCGGGCGCGAAGGTAAATCCGTCGAGCCGGCCGATCACATGGCCTTCCACGGTCACTTCGCCGGTCTTGCCGATTTCCGTACTCAAAACAGTGTTCTCCCGCAGGCGGCGCATCAATACACTGGTACGGCGGTCAACGAAACGCTCCGTGAGCCGTTCATGCAGCGCATCGGACAATTTATTTTCGACTTCGCGGGTAATCCCCTGCCAATGTTCGGGATCAGCCAGCCAGTCCGGCCGGTTGGCCACGAACGTCCAGGTGCGGATCTGCGCGATCCGGCCCGACAGCGTGTCGATGTCGCCGTCGACCCGGTCGGCCTGATCGACCTGGGCTGAAAACCATGCATCCGGAATCCGGCCTTTTTGCATGAGAAAGCCGAACAAACTCGTCACCAGCTCGGCATGCGCGGCGGGCGCGATCTTGCGGTAGTCCGGGATCTGGCAGGCGTCCCACAGCCGTTCCACGGCGGCGGCGCCATGCGCCATGTCACGCACCTCGGCGTCGCGCGCGGCGTGATCGAGCACGCGCAAATCCTCGGCGATCGGCGCGCGCGTCAGCGCCTCATGCGTGGGCGACAGCGCCAGCGACACCTGCAAGCTGCCGAGCGAGGAAAAATCCAGTTTTGAGTTGCGCCATTGCAAAACCTTCACGGCCTCGAAGGTGTGGTTCTGCAGCGCGTTGACCAGTTCCGGCTCAAACGGCGCGCAGCGGCCGGTGGTGCCGAAAGTACCGTCGCGCGTCGCGCGCCCGGCGCGGCCGGCGATCTGCGCGAATTCGGACGGGTTCAGCCGGCGGAACTGATAGCCGTCATATTTGCGGTCGGAGGCAAACGCGACGTGGTCGACGTCGAGGTTGAGGCCCATGCCGACCGCGTCGGTGGCGACGAGATAATCGACGTCGCCGTTCTGGAACATCGCCACCTGTGCATTTCTGGTGCGCGGCGACAGCGAGCCCAGCACCACCGCGGCGCCGCCATGTTGCCGGCGGATCAACTCGGCGATCGCATAGACCTCGTCGGCGGAGAACGCCACGATCGCGGTTCTTCTCGGCTGGCGGGTGATCTTGCGGTCGCCGGCGAATTCGAGCTGCGACAGCCGCGGCCGGGTGACGATGGATGCGCCGGGCAGCAGCCGCTCGATGATCGGGCGCATGGTGGCCGCGCCCAACAGCAGCGTCTCGTCGCGGCCGCGGCGATGCAGGATGCGGTCGGTGAAGACATGGCCGCGCTCCAGATCGGCCGCGATCTGGATTTCGTCGACCGCGAGAAACGACACGTCGAGGTCGCGCGGCATCGCCTCCACGGTGGAAACCCAGAACCGCGCCTTCGGCGGCTTGATCTTTTCCTCGCCGGTGATCAGCGCCACCGAATCCGCTCCCGCGCGATCGGCGATCTTGTTGTAGACCTCGCGCGCCAAGAGCCGCAGCGGCAGGCCGATCAGGCCGGAGGAATGCGCCAGCATCCGCTCGATCGCCAGATGGGTCTTGCCGGTATTGGTGGGCCCGAGCACGGCGGTGACGCCGGCGCCGGGGGCGCGCTCGTTGGCGAACGGGGAAGCGGAATAGGAAAAGGCCATTTTTATTGGGTTTCTGCGTCGCTGCTATTTTGGGAAGTGTCTCATAGTGCGACGCTTTGCGATCGCGGCTTAAGCTCTGGAACGGTTAAGGAACGAATCGCGCCCGAATCGCTGACTCCTATGCTCTCCGGCTTCGTTCACCGCAACATGTCGCGTGAATGACGGGAAGGCGGCACTAGATCAAGTTTGTCGCGGCACGACAAGCGGCGGTTTGC
>DATNMT010000519.1:0-4613 GCA_035602495.1 Bradyrhizobium sp. | reverse complement strand
CACCGGAATCACCCGGCATTCCCCGCGCAATGGTTTACGGCTTATACGTACTCTCCCCGGTGATCGGGCTTGTTTGACACCGTCATCGGCGGATTGCTTCCGCCGACTTGACGCCAACCGCTGAGGCGTCAGGACCACACGACTTCGCCGTCCGCAAGGAAATGCCCTCGTCAGAAGCATTTCTCGCGTCCACCGCATCCCGCCCCGCGCTCGTGACGATCGCGAAACGCCCCTCAAGTGGGACGGGACGGCCGAACAGATACGACTGATTTGGGTGGGAGGGCAAGCAGGATTTACGAATTTCGGAACTAAAGTTCCGAAATTCAGCACACACCGTCATCACCGGGCTTCCGCCTTCGCTAGGGCTTCGGCGGACCAACACCTGAAGACCCGGCGAAGCTTTAGCGTAGACGGGTGACCCGGTGATCCATCCTCTTCGAAATAAAGGCTTTTTGCGAAGGCTGATGGATTGCCGGGTCAAGCCCGGCAATGACGAATTATCGGGCCAAATTACCGCTTCTGAACCCGCACCGCCTCCGCCAGGCTCGCTTTCGCCGATCCCGGCTTGAGCGGCTGCTGCTGGCTCACATGCGGCGCCCAGCCCGACAGCCAGATCACGTCGAAGGTGGCGCGGATGCGGCCGTCGGGGTCGGCAAAGCGCTCGCCGTAAACCTGCGCCATCCGCGAGAGCGTGTCGCGGCGGGTCGGCGCTCGCCGCCGCTCGACCAGCACATTGGTGGCGCCCATGCGCCGGAGATCGGCCATCAGTGCGACGGCGCTGTCGTAACGCACCACGATGCGGTCGACATCGGTGACCGGCAGCGCCAGGCCCGCGCGCTGCAGCAGGCCGCCGACGTCGCGCAGATCGGCGAACGGCGCCACCCGTGGCGACACCCCGCCTTCGCATTCGGCCTCGGCCGCGGCGAAGCATTGCCGCAATTCGGTCAGCGTATCGCCGCCGATCATCGCCGCCAGCAGCAGTCCGTCCGGCCGCAGCGCGCGGCGGATCTGCGCGAGCACGCCGGGTAGATCGTTGACGAACTGCAACGCGAGCGCGGACACGACGAGATCGAGCGAGCCCGGCCGCAGCGGCAGCGGCTCGGATTCGAGGTCCGGCAGATCGATCCGCGCGATATGACCTGCGCGCGCCCGCAGCGCGTCGCGGACCTGATCGCCGGGCGTACCGAGGTCGGCCGCGTCCTTGAATTCCCGCAGCACCGCCTGCAGCCGTTCCGCCATGTCCGCGGCGATGCGATCGAGCAGAAACGTCGCAGGCCCGGCCCGCAACGCCCGCGCCTGCCGCGTCCGCAACAAGGCGCGGTCGAACAGGACGGGCGCGGGGTTTGGGGGCGGGGCCATGCCGGTTGGTACGCCGATCCCCCCGTTTCTGGCAATCCGGCGGGCCCGGGGCACCGCGGGCGCAATCGCGCGTTTCAAATGAATCTAAACTGACTCTAAAAAGATACTTTTCAGTACACGCATTACCGGTTAGCTTTTTGGCATGGCCACGGAAAAAGCCGAAACCGACCGCGTTCCGATTACGTTGGCGCTCTCCACCATCACCTATCTCGAAAAACTGGTGAGACAGGGCACCCACGGCACCAGCGTACCCGGCGTCGCACGGACCCTGATCGAGGAGGGGATTCGGCTCGCCATCAAGGACGGTCTGCTTTCGATCCGGGACAACGGCAAGACTTGAACCAGGGGGAATACCGATATGCCCGCCCGCGAACCGACCTGGACCGAAGAGCGCCTTGAGCTGCTGAAGATCCGGTTCGCCGCCGGGTTGTCCTGCCGGCAGATCGCGGACGATATCGGGGTCAGCCGCAACGCCGTGATCGGCAAACTCTCCCGCCTCAATCTTTCGCGCGAGAAGAGCGGCGATGAACGGCGCCCGCCGCGCAAGCAAGCCGGCAAGGGACGCCGCGCGCGATCGCTGCCGCGGCTGCAATACCAGATGCTGCGGACGCTGTACGCCGGGCCGCAGACCGAGGCGTATGACGAGCCGATCGCGAGCCAGCATTGCTGCTCGCTGCTCGAATTGAGCGAGGAGCGATGCCGCTGGCCGATCTCGACCCCGGGTGAAGCGGATTTTTGCTTCTGCGGCAACACGCCGATCGAAGGCCTGCCCTATTGCGCCGGCCACACCAGGCTCGCCTACCGGCCGGGCTCGCGCCAGCGCGTCGCGCGCGGATGAAGGTCGGGGATCCCGGAGCTACCGCCGCCGGATTCGCATTCGAACGGGAGCCAAAAATCAGGTCGCCGTGGAGGTTGCCAACCGTGAAATTCCGGCCGAGTCGATACGGCCGGGCCGGGTTACACATCGAGTTTCAGGTGCGCCCCCTGAGAGACAGAAACTTACTTGAGCGAATTATTGATAGAGGTGTACTGCGTATTCAGGTTCGTTCCGAGACCGTTAACCACCGCGATAATAGCCAGCGCGATACCGGCTGCGATCAGGCCGTATTCAATTGCGGTAGCCCCCGACTCGTCGGACAGAAAGCTCAGCAAGGTCCGCTTCAATGTTGCCTCCTTTGAATTTCCGCAGCGGCAATCCTGTCGCACAACCCGAACTAACATCAGTTCAACATCTTCATTCAGATTTGTCGGAAATCTACCGCCGCGGTATGGGGCGGTCCGAGCCGGCTCGCTCGGGCCTTCGAGCCAGCCGCCCTTCTTTTGCTCCTGCCCAACATCATTTGCCGATTCGCTTCTTAGCGAATGTTGTGGAAGGTCTTCAGCGACCGCCGGCAGGGACACGGGCGACAGACCGCACAACAACATCAGCGCTTTGCTGTCAAGCTAGCGGAGGTGTTGAGCGCGCAAGCTGAAGGCTTTCGATGGATCGCTGCTTTTCATCGCGCCGTCACACGGAAAAGTGCAAGGCGGACATGAGTAAACGCCGATCGAAGCAACTGGACGCTGCCGACCCCTTTGTTAAAGTGGCGCAAGGAAAAACCGGCCGAAGAGCCGGTTCCATGCCGGGAGGCGAGCCATGTTCGTGACCAAGGCGCTTGCGCGATTGACGATGTGTGCCGGCCTGATGGTGCTGGCAAATATAATCCCCACCCCGGTTCATGCGCAGCAGGCCGTGACGGTCGGCGCCACCGACATCGGCGGCACCGTTACCGGCGCGGCTGGCCCCGAAGCCGGCGTCTGGGTGATCGCCGAAACCACCGAGCTGCCGACCAAGTTCGCGCGCATCGTAGTGACCGACGATTCCGGCCACTACCTGATCCCCGATCTGCCGGCTGCGAATTACAGCGTCTGGGTTCGCGGCTATGGCCTGGTGGATTCGCCGAAACTCACCGCAAAGCCGGGCGACAGCCTCGATCACACCGCGGCGTCGGCGCCGAACGAAGCGGAGGCCGCGCAGTATTATCCGGCGATCTACTGGTACGCGATGCTGAAAATTCCGCCTGCCGGCGATTTCGGCGGCAAGAGCGACATTCCGGAAAAGCTGACGCAGAACGACTGGCTGAAGCAGATGAAGAACATCGGCTGCATCGGTTGTCATCAGCTCGGCCAGGAGGCCACCCGCACGATCCCCTCGGCTTTCGGCAAGTTCGATACCGGCGCGGAAGCCTGGATGCGGCGCGTTCAATCGGGCCAGTCCGGCGAGCAGATGACCAACCAGCTCGCCGGGAATTTCGGCGGCGTCCCGTACAAATATCTCGGCGACTGGAGCGACCGCGTCGCCAAGGGCGAGTTGCCCAAGGCCAAGCCGCCACGCCCGCAAGGCATCGAACGCAATATCGTGATCACGTCGTGGGAATGGTCGACGCCCGACAAATACCTGCACGACCTGATTTCGTCGGACCGGCGCCATCCGACGGTGAATGCCAATGGCCCGCTGTACGGCTCGCCGGAATATTCGACCGACAACATGCCGATCCTGGATCCGCAGACCAATAAAGTGACGTTCTTCAAGATGCCGGTGGCCGATCCCGAGATGCCGGAATCGCTGGGTCCCGGACATGCCGCCAGCATCAAGCCGCTGGAGCCGTCGGCCTATTGGGGCGACCGCAAACTCTGGGATACGCGCGCCAACAACCACAACGCCATGTTCGACGAGAAGGGCCGGCTCTGGCTCTCCGCCACCGTGCGCGGCATCGATAACCCGGCGTTCTGCAAGCAGGGCTCCGAGCATCCGTCGGCCAAGGTGTTCCCGCTGGAAAAGTCGGCGCGCCAGGTGGCGATGCTCGATCCCAAAACGATGAAGTACAGCTTCATCAACACCTGCTTTGCCACCCATCATCTGCAGTTCGGCTACGACGCCAATGACACGCTGTGGCTCAGCGGCACCGGGCCGGTGGCCGGCTGGGTCAACACCAAAATGTTCGACGAAACCGGCGATGCGGCGAAGGCGCAGGGCTGGTCGCCGTTCGTGCTCGACACCAACGGCAACGGCAAGCGCGACGACTATGTCGAGCCGAACGCGGCGCTCGATCCGAACAAGGACAAGCGGATCATCCCGGGTTCGGGACCTTACGCGGTGATGCCGTCGCCGGTGGACGGCTCGATCTGGTACACCGTCGGCATCTTCGGCGGCACGCCGGCGTTCCTGCGATTCGACCCGGCGACCGGACTGTCGGAAGTGTACAACGTTCCGG
>DATNMT010000512.1:0-14326 GCA_035602495.1 Bradyrhizobium sp. | reverse complement strand
ACACGAAGTCGTGGTCGGCAATGAAGCTCGCGACGCTGGAGTGGAACGGGAAGGCGCGGATGCGCATGCGATCGAGCTGGTGCCCGCGCGCTTCCAGGAGACCGATCGCCTCGTCCATCGCCGGTGCGGTCGAGCCGAAATAGATCACGCCGTATTTGGTCGGCTTCGCCGCGTTGGCCTGCAACGGCCGCGGCACCATGTCCTGCGCGGTTTCGAACTTGCGCACCAGCCGCTGCATGTTGTCGGCGTAGACCGAGCCTTCCTCGGAATAGCGCGCGTAGCGGTCGCGCGAGGTGCCGCGAGTAAAGTAGGAGCCCTTGGTCGGGTGGGTGCCGGGATAGGTGCGGTAGGGGATGCCGTCGCCGTCGACGTCGAGATAGCGGCCGAAGTCGCGGCCTTCCTCCAGCATCTCCGTCGTCATCACCTTGCCGCGGTCGTACTGGCGGGCATCGTCCCAGCGCAGCGGGCGGCACAGGCGATGGTTCATGCCGATATCGAGATCGAGCATCAGGAAAATCGTGGTCTGCAGCCGTTCGGCGAGATCGAAGGCGGTGGCGGCGAATTCGAACGCCTCGGCCGGATCTTCCGGAAACAGCAGCACATGCTTGGTGTCGCCGTGCGAGGCATAGGCGCAGGCGATGATGTCGCATTGCTGGGTGCGCGTCGGCATGCCGGTCGAGGGACCGGCGCGCTGCACGTTCATGATCACCGCCGGAATCTCGGCAAAATATGAAAGGCCGATGAATTCCTGCATCAGCGAGATGCCGGGGCCGGAGGTCGCGGTGAAGGCGCGCGCGCCGTTCCAGGCGGCGCCGATCACGATGCCGATCGAGGCCAGTTCGTCCTCGCCCTGCACGATGGCGTATTTGGCCTTGCCGGTTTCGGGATCGTGCCGCAGCTTCCGGCAATGGCTGCCGAAGTAGTCGGCGAGCGACGACGACGGCGTGATCGGATACCAGGCGCAGACGGTGGCGCCGCCATAGACCGCGCCCAGCGCGGCGGCGCTGTTGCCTTCGATGAAGATGCGGTCGCCGACCTTGTCGGCTTTCCGAACGCGCAGGCCGATCGGGCATTTCAGATTCTGCAGCGCCCAGTCGCGGCCGAGATGCAGCGCATGGACGTTCGACGACAAGAGCTTTTCCTTGCCCTTGTATTGCTCGGCGATCAGCTGCTCAACGAGCTTCGGGTCCATGTCGAGCAGCGCGCACAGCGCACCGAGGTAGATGATGTTCTTGAACAGCTGGCGCTGGCGCGGGTCGGTGTAGGTCGAATTGGTGATCGCGGTCAGCGGCACGCCGATCACGCTGATGTCGGCGCGGAATTTCGACGACGGCATCGGCTTGGTGGAGTCGTAGAACAGGTAGCCGCCGGGCTCGATCGAGGCGAGGTCCTTGTCCCAGGTCTGCGGGTTCATCGCCACCATCATGTCGACGCCGCCGCGGGCGCCGAGATGGCCGTCCTCGGTCACCCGCACCTCGTACCAGGTCGGCAGGCCCTGGATATTGGACGGGAAGATGTTGCGCGGCGACACCGGCACGCCGTGACGCAGGATCGAGCGCGCGAACAGTTCGTTGGCGCTCGCCGAGCCCGAGCCGTTGACGTTGGCGAAGCGAACGACAAAGTCGTTTACGCTGCTGATCGGCTTTTGGACGGACATGATGTACCTGCGTGGGTCATATCGATGAGGTATTTCTGCATGTCCCAGGCCCCGGTGGGACAGCGTTCGGCGCACAGCCCGCAATGCAAGCAGACGTCTTCGTCCTTCACCATCACCCGCCCGGTCTTCAGGCCGTCGGCGACATAGAGGTCCTGGTCGAGATGCGGCGAGGGCGCCTTCAGCCGCGTCCGCAGGTCGGCTTCCTCGCCGTTCTCGGTAAAGGTGATGCAGTCCATCGGGCAGATATCGACGCAGGCGTCGCACTCGATGCAGAGCGGCGCGGTGAACACCGTCTGGATGTCGCAGTTCAGGCAGCGCCGCGCCTCGCCGAGCGCCAGCTTGAGGTCATAGCCGAGTTCGACTTCGGCGCGGATGTCCTTCAGCGCCACCACCTTGTCGCGATGCGGCACCTTGTAGCGCTTGTCGGCGGAGACGTCGTTGTCGTAGCTCCATTCGTGGATGCCCATCTTCTGCGACGACACCTCCACCTCGGGCAGCGGCCGCTCGTGGATGTCTTCGCCGGACAACAGCTTATGGATCGACAGCGCCGCGTCATGGCCGTGCGCCACCGCCCAGATGATGTTCTTCGGGCCGAACGCCGCGTCGCCGCCGAAGAACACCTTCGGATTGGTCGAGCCCATGGTCTTGGCGTCGACCTTGGGCATGTCCCATTTGTCGAATTCGACGCCGCAGTCGCGCTCGATCCATGGAAACGCGTTTTCCTGGCCGACCGCGACCAGCACGTCGTCGCAAGCAATGGTTTGATCGGGGTCGCCGGTCGGCACCAGATTGCGCCGGCCCCTGGCGTCGTATTCCGCCTTCACCTTCTGGAAGGTGACGCCGGCGAGTTTGCCGTTGTTGTGAACGAACGCTACCGGCACCATGAAATTGAGGATCGGAATGTCCTCGTGGAGGGCGTCCTCTTTTTCCCAGGGGCTCGCCTTCATCTCCTCGAAGCCCGAACGCACGATCACCTTGACGTCTTCGCCACCGAGGCGGCGGGCGGTGCGGCAGCAATCCATCGCGGTGTTGCCGCCGCCGAGCACGATCACGCGCTTGCCGATCTTGTCGGTATGGCCGAACGACACGCTGGAGAGCCAGTCGATGCCGATGTGAATATTTTTGGCCGCTTCCTTGCGGCCGGGAACGTCGAGCTCACGGCCGCGCGGCGCGCCGCTTCCGACGAAGATGGCGTCGTAATTCTCGCTGAGCAGCTTCTTCAGGCTGTCGATGCGCCGGCCGCCTTTGAACTCGATGCCGAGATCGAGGATGTAATCGGTTTCCTCGTCGATCACCGTATCGGGCAGCCGGAATTTCGGGATCTGCGTCCGCATCATGCCGCCGGCCTTCGGATCGCCGTCGAACACCGTGCAGTGATAGCCGAGCGGGGCGAGATCGCGCGCCACCGTCAGCGAAGCGGGACCGCCGCCGACGATCGCGATGCGCTTGCCGTTCTTCGGCCCGGGCCGCGGCATGCGGTGCTTGACGTCGTCCTTGAAGTCGGCGGCGACGCGCTTCAGCCGGCAGATCGCAACCGGGGTTTCCTCGACGCGGACGCGGCGGCACGCAGGCTCGCACGGACGATCGCAGGTGCGTCCGAGAATTCCGGGAAACACGTTCGACCGCCAATTGATCATGTAGGCGTCGCTATAGCGGCCCTCTGCGATCAAGCGGATGTACTCTGGAACAGGTGTATGCGCGGGACAGGCCCATTGGCAGTCGACGACTTTGTGAAAGTAGTCGGGTGCCGCGATATCAGTTGGTTTCATTCCTACCTTGTCCGCGCGACGACAAGAGACCGCACGGCCTTTATCTTCTGTGGTGAACGCTCATCACGGCGTTCTTGTGGTTCGCCTGCCATATCATGGACTTAGTGAATCGGGCCATTCAATATGATCGGGGATGCACTGAAAAGCCATTTTTGCTTAAAGGTCATTCCCTAATGGTCTGGCCGCCCGGCTTTAATGCTGCGCCGATGCATGTGGCAGTGCAACATATTTACGATATAGCATGCTATCGGCGCCGCGCCTTGATTTAAGGCTATGTCAGGTCAGACCGAGCCAGATCCCACATCAGACGATAACTGCCTGCGGATACCTGTATTCCGCCCTCCAACGACGTTGGTCCGGAAAAGCGCGCGGCGGTCGCAGCAGAAACCGCGTTCACATCTACGGCATCGATCAGGACAAACCAGTCGCCGGCGCCGGGATCGGAAACCGGGGGATCGTCGGTGATCGGTTTGGAGAGTGCCGGATCGCTTTCGATCAGGTGCATCGAGATGATACCGTCGAGCGGTTCCGGATCGAGTTTTTTCGCGAGCGACGCGCGCAATTTATCCGTACTGCCCGCAAGCGGGCGGACGCGGATGATGCCGAGCGCGGAGCCGCGGCCCCGACCGCGGCTGATGGTGATGCGCGCAATCGAGCGGATCATGTTCTTGAATCGCGCCAGGGTGCTCTTCGACCATTCGGTGGGATTCATCAGCGCGGCGCGATAGGTCGGGCTATCGAGCACCTCGAAGGTCGCGGTGGAATAGAGACAAAGATATTTCGGGTGGCCTTGATGCGCGACGTAACGGCGGGCTTCGAGAAAGCCGTCGATCGCGACCCGCTCGATCAGATGCTCGCGGTCGTACCATCGGTTGAAGTCGGCCTCGTCCTTGGCATCGATGTCCATCGACGTCAGCAACATCCCTTTTCCGGCTAGCGGCATTTTTGCGGTCCTTATCCCTTGATCTCCGAGGCCAGGTCCGCGATCGCCTTCATCACGGCGTCGCGGACGCTGCGATCGTACAGCGAGTGGCCGGCGCCTTCGACCAAACGAATCGCCGAATCCGGCCAAAGCGCGCCGAGCGCGTGCGCGGTCGCGGGCGGACACAGCAAATCGTAACGGCCTTGCACGATGAGGCCCGGGATTCCCCGGAGCTTTCCGGCTTCGGCGAGAAGCTGTCCCGGCTTCATGAAACAGTCGTTGCAAAAATAATGCGCTTCCATGAACGGCGTGGCGGGCAGCGCCCGCGATGCGGCCAGCGACGCCGGATCGAGCCGGACCCGGCCCGGCTCGTGCTGGGAGAGAATTTGTTCGGTGTCGTGCCAGGCCCGCGCCGCCGGGCCGTGTACCGCCGGATCGGAATCGAGGATGCGGCGATAGTAGTTTTCGAGCGGCTGCTTGCGTTCCTCCGGTGGCAGTACGCCGAGAAAATCGCCGTTGAGATCGGGAAAAAAGCGCGGCAGCGCGCCGAGAAACGCGTCCTCGAGTTCGGCAGCGGTGCCGAGGAAGGTGGCGCGCAGCACGATGCCGGCGACCCGATCGGGGTGCGCCTGTGCATAGGCCAGCGCCAGCGTCGCGCCCCAGGAGCCGCCGATCACCATCCAGCGTTCAAAGCCGAATTTCTCGCGGATCTGCTCCATATCCGCGATCAGCGCGAGGAGCGTGTTGTCCTCGCGGCGGCCTTTGGGGCGGCTGCGGCCGGCGCCGCGCTGGTCGAACAATACCGCGTGGAAGCGTTCGGGATCGAACAGCCGGCGGTGATCGGGCTGGCAGCCGCTGCCGGGGCCGCCATGCAGATAGACCGCGGGGATGCCGTCGGCGCGGCCGACGCTTTCGACATAGATCTCGTGGTTGTCGCCGACGGTGATGTGCTGCGACGTCAGCGGCGCGAACGGATCGGAACGCTTGCCGGTTGCTTTGCCCGCGTCGGCGTCAGGCGCCATGATCGCCGCCCGTCTCCAGCGTACCGCCGGCGAAATTGCGATAGAGGAAACGGTTGTCGGCGGCGGCGGCTTCCTGTTCCGCCAGCTTGAAAATCCGCTCGTGCATTGGCGACAACGTGCAGGCCGGATCGGTGTTGCCGGCATCGCCGGTGAGGGCAAAGGCCTGGCAGCGGCAGCCGCCGAAATCGACTTCCCTGAACTCGCAGCTCTTGCACGGCTCCTTCATCCAGCCGGTGCCGCGATAGCGGTTGAAAGCTTCGGAATTCCGCCAGATCCAGGCGATCGAATGGTTGGATCGCACCGACAGAAACTCGAGCCCGGTGATGCTTTCGGCGGCGTGGCAGGGCAGGATTTTGCCGGCGGGGGAAATGTTGAAGAACTGCCGGCCCCAGCCGCCCATGCATTTCTTCGGCCGCAACGCGTAATAGTCGGGCACCACATAGTCGATCGCAAGCACACCCTTCAGCCGCGCCTGCGCTTCCTCGACGATGCGGCTGGTCTCCTCGATCTGGGCAACGGTCGGCATCAGCGCCGCGCGATTTTTCAAGGCCCAGCCGTAATACTGCACATTGGCGACTTCGAGCCGGTCGGCGTCGAGATCGACCGCCATCTGGATGATATCGGACAGCTGGAACAGGTTCTGGCGGTGCATGACGGCGTTCACCGTCAGCGGCAGATCGAGTTCGCGCGTCCATTTCGCGGCTTCGATCTTCCTGGCATGGGCGTGCCTGAAGCCGGCGACGCGGTCGGCGACCACGGGCTCGTTGCCCTGGAAACTGATCTGGACGTGACACAGGCCGGCTTCCGCCAGCGCGGAAAGTTTTTCGCGCGTCAGCAGCACCGCGGAAGTGATGAGATTGGAGTACAGCCCGACATCGCTGGCGTGTTTTACAAGCTCGACCAGGTCCCTGCGCGCGGTGGGCTCGCCGCCCGAGAAATGAATCTGCAGCACGCCGATTTCGGCGAGCTCCGAGAGCACCTTGTTCCACTCTTCGGTCGAAAGCTCGCTGCCGCCGCGGTCGAGCTCGACCGGATTGGAGCAGTAGGGGCACTGCAGCGGGCAGCGATGGGTCAGTTCGGCAAGCACCGCCAGAGGAATCCCAAACGCCTCGGCCGTCGAGCCGCGGTTCTCCAGCACCGCGAGCCCGTCGGAGGGATCGCTGGCGGCCACGCCGGCATCGGTCAGCGTCGGGGTCATGACGTCTTCTCGCGCGCTTCGGTCAAAAATCCCTTGTCGGCAAGGTCCTGCAGCATGGCAATGACGTCGGTCGCGATGGCGCCACGCTCGGCCAGGTATTTGGCGGCGAGTTCGTCGACCATCTGGCCGACGCTGCGGACGCCGTCGCAAAGTTTCAGCACTTCCACCGCGATCTCGTCCGGCGCCAGCACCCGCTCCGGCGCCAGGATCACCCAGACCTGCCGGGTCTCATCGAATTTCAGCCGGGCGTGCCGCGGCAAAACCGGCCGGCTTGCCTCGCTGACATTGATGTTGCGGCTGCGGCCCGTCATCGCTTCGTCTCTCGATTGGTCGCTACTTTTCCCTGGGAACAAACGCGCCCGGCGGAATGTGGCCTTCGACATAGGCATGATACAGCGCGTCCAGCTGAACCCATAGCACATTGGTCTTGAACAAGAGCGCGTTGCAGACCGCCTCGCGCTCCGCCGGGGTCTTCGCATGGGCCTTGACGTAGTCGAGCGCAAATCCGGCGTCGCGCGGCGCCTGGGTCAGGCGCCGGCTGAAATAGCTCATGATGTCGGGATTGACGAAATCGTAATGCGCCAGCATTCCCGAGATGCGTTCCTCATGCAGGTTGGGCGCGAACAGCTCCGTCAGCGAGGAGGCGATGGCCTCGAGCGGGGTCCTGTCGCGGCAGAAATGCACATAGGCCTCCACCGCGAAGCGCGTCGCGGGGAGGATGCCTTCGGTGGATTCCACATAGGCGCTGTCGAGCCCGAGCCCCTCGGTCAGCTTCAGCCAGCGCTCGATGCCGCCCTCGCTGCCGACATCGCCGTCATGGTCCTCAATGCGGTGCCGCCATTCCATCCGGATGTTGCGGTCGCGGAAGCGCGAGATCACCACCGCGTCTTTCAGCGGAATCGTGCTCTGGTAGAAATAGCGGTTCAAGGCCCAGGCCTGCACCTGGCCCTTGTTCAGCTTGCCGCCGTGCAAGAGCCGGTGAAACGGATGCAGATTGTGATAGCGCACGGCGCCGATGTGGCGAAGCGCTGCTTCCAGCTCAGCGGCGCTGTTCAAGGGCGCGGCTCTGCCGCGCGAGAAGGCGGTCATCCCGTCGGGGGTCATGACGTTCACAGCGTGATCTCCGTACCATCGGCGGGGATTTGCCAGCCCGCGCGTTCGGCCAGTTTGCGCTCCGCGGAGTCCCGCAGCAGCGCCGGATTGGAATTGTTGATATGCAGAAACATCTTGCGGCCAATATCGAGGCCGGCGAGGCTCTCGATCGCGCCGCCGGCGCCCGACATCGCAATATGTCCCATGCCTTGCCCGGTCTTGCTGGAAAGCCCCGCCGCGATCAATTCGTCGTCGCGCCACACCGTGCCGTCGAAGAAGATCAGGGGCGCACCGGCAAGCCGCGCCTTGAGATCGTCGGTGACGCCGGCGCAGGCGGCGAGAAAATAAAAATGCTTGCCTGTCGCCTTGTCGCCAATCCGAAGCCCGAGGGTGTCGCCCGCGCCATGATCTCCGCCCGGATGGGCCTTGCCTTCCAGGTACCACGCGCTCTTGCCGGCCACCGCAAACGGCAGGATTTCGATGCCGGACGGCGCGCCGTCGGGCAGCATCGGCTCGAACGCCCGATCCACCTCGATTGCCTCGCGCCGCACGTTCTTCTCGCTCAGCACATCGAAGATGCTGTTGGCCTTCAGGATCGAAAGCACCCTGGCGTGGGCGTAGATCGTGAACGGCGAGCCTTCGCGCATCGACAATAGCCCTGCGACCGCATCGATCTCGCCATTGGTCAGGATCACGCCGGCAATCGGGCTATGCCGAAGCTTTCCGGCTTTGGGATGAAGCTGCGGTGTCGCGATCAGTTGCTGGCGCAGATCGGGCGAGGCATTGACGAGATACCAGTGCTCGCCGTCGGCGCTGACCGCGATCGAAGCCTGGGTGCTCCTGAGTTCGGGAGCGGTTCGCGCCGTCAGGCAAACCGGACATCCGCAATTCCACTGCGGAACGCCGCCGCCGGCCGCGGCGCCCAGGACGACGACGCGAAGCATGATCCGTCTCCTGGAAATTCGAAGGCTCGGGTACTCAAAAAACTTTGAAGGTGGACACGAGCCCGGCCACGATCCCGAGATCAGGAACGTGTCACGCCCGAAGGTCCACCTTAAACCGTGAAGCTATCGCCTGCCGCTTACTTGCGGGCGGCGCACGCATACATGTTGATCTCCATGCCGACCGGCACTTCGACAATCTTCGGGGTCTTCCAGGCCATTTTGGCTCTCCTTGCAAACCGGACGAACTCGCCCATCGCCGATAAACTAATCGGGAATGAAAAGTTCGCCAGTGAAATCTTTTGTCATAAACCGAAGCGCTTTTATGCTGCATCGCAAAATCGGTTCACGTTATTTTGCGCCCGGCTGTCAAATCAAAGACGGATCAACAGGTTCAGAGTCCTCTAAAACCAACCGCGCGACGATCCCGGTCGGCGCCAACGGACGAATGATCCGATAAAGAACTTGTGAGAAGCCGCGGGTTCCGCAATTGGAGCCCTCAACCCCAAGTGGATTTGGCCGATGCCGCGATATTTCTTCAACACACGGATCGGCGATGAGCTGGTCTCAGATCCCGAAGGCGAGGAGCTGCGCGACGCCGATCGCGCATGGGAGATCGCACGCGCCATGATCCGGGAATTGCTGAAGACCGAAGGCGCCGAGCGCGGCCTCCTGAAAGCGATTATCGAGGTGACCGACGAGCAGGGCGAGATCGTGCTGGAGTTTCCGTTTACCGAAGCGCTGCTCGTCTTCTCCGATATTCCAGCCACCAAGCACTGATTGCGTACACGCTTTAGGCGACCGATCTCAATGGCCGTCATTCCGGGGCGCGCGAAAGCGCGAACCCGGAATCTCGATGTGTCGGGCAAGCAAGCCAACTTCGGGATTCCGGGTTCGCGCCTTTGGCGCGCCGCGGAATGACCGGATGCAACACCGCCGGGCCGCCTGCATTCCGCAGGTCCGACCGGCTTCTACGCCATGTTTCCGATTGCACACCGGCTTGGAAATATCGGAGACTGCCCCTCAGGAAGGCCACCGGCGCCGGCATTTTGCTTGCAGACGCCAGGAAAAAGGCTTCCGCCAAACGGGAGAACGCCATGATGATCTGTTCGTCGCCGCGCAGCCTGTTGCTCGCCGGCGCATTTTTCGGCGCACTCGGTTGCGCCGCTTCCGCGCAGCAGCCGGCCAATCCGCCCGCTGCCGCTGCGCCCGCCGCGGCCGCGCCGCTTCCGCCCGGCTCGCCCATGATCGGACGGCCCGACAACGAAGCCGCGGCAAAGCTCGCGCCGGTGGCGCCGCCGCCGCTTCCGGCCGCGTTGGACAAATTGCCGGTCGCCAAACTCAAGGTGCCGGCCGGCTTCAACATCGAGGTTTATGCCGGCGGCATCGCCAACGCCCGTTCGCTGGCGCTGGGCGACAAGGGGACGGTATTCGTCGGCACCCGCCTGCTCGACAAGGTCTCCGCCATCGTCGACAAGGACGGCAAACGAACGGTCAAGGTCATTGCATCAGGCTTGTACCGGCCGAACGGCGTCGCGTTCAGGAACGGCACGCTCTACATCGCAGAGCTCTCGAAGGTTTCCAAGATCGACAAGGTCGAGGACGTCATCGACAATCCGCCGAAGCCGACGATGATTTACGACAACCTGCCCAAGGACGAAGCCCATGGCTGGAAGTTCATCGCCATCGGCCCCGACAACAAGCTGTATGTTGAGGTCGGACAGCCCGGCAATAACGTCCTGCATGACGACGCGCACGGCCAGATCCGCCGGATGAATCTGGATGGCACGGGTGCCGAGGTCTATGCGTTCGGCGTGCGCCATAGCGTCGGCTTTGACTGGAACCCGGAAAACAAGCAGATGTACTTCACCGACAACGGCCGCGACTGGATGTCGGAAGACGTGCCGCAGGACGAACTCAACCGCGTCACCAAGGTCGGCGAGGATTTCGGCGCGCCCTATTGCTACCAGGGCAACATTCCGGATCCCGAATTCGGCTGGGGACGTTCCTGCAGCGAATTCACCCCGCCGGTCGGCTTGATGGGCCCGCATGCGGGCACGCTCGGCATGCGGTTCTATACCGGCAACATGTTTCCGAAGAGCTACAAGAACGCCATCATCATGGCGCGCCACGGCTCGTGGAACAGGTCCAAGAAATTTGGCGGGGATGTCGTCGTCGTCAAGCTGAACAAGGACGGCACGGTGAAGTCCACGGAGCCGTTCATCACCGGCTTTCTCGACAACAACAATTACATCGGCCGGCCGGTCGATGTGATGCAGATGAAGGATGGCTCGCTCCTGGTCTCCGACGACTGGAACGGCGCCGTCTATCGCATCAGCTACGGCAAGCCGAAGGTGGCTTCGCAGTAAGCTAACCAATTCGTCATTCCGGGGCGATGCGAAGCATCGAACCCGGAATCTCGAGATTCCCCGATGCGCAATTGCGCATCTGAGGTATGGTGCTACGCACCATCCCGGAATGACGGAGTCTGGAGTTTATCATCGGGCCGGCCGAAGGCCGGACCCGTTGGCTCCTCGCGATGACGAAAACGTCGAGGCCGGTTAATGCGTAAAATGATTGTGGCCTTGGGGTTTGCCCTCATCGCTTCTTCGGCGAACGCGGAAACGATCGAAGAGCGTACCGTAACCTGTTTTGCCTGCCATGGCGAGCACGGACAATCCGAGATCGAGAATACGCCCTCGCTCGGCGGCCAGCAGCCGCCTTACGTGCTGATCCAGCTCTTCATGTTCCGCGAAAAGCTGCGCACCTTCGAGCCGATGAACGACATGGCGAAGGGGCTCAGCGACGATGATCTTCGCACCTTCTCCGACTTCATCGGCAAGCTGCCGAAGCCCGCGCCGCCGGCCGACGCCGGCGACCCGGCGCGGATGGAGCGGGGGCATTCCCTGGCGCAGCAATTTCATTGCAACGCCTGCCACAACACCGATTTCTCTGGCAAGGAAAACGTCCCGCGCATCGCCGACCAGCGCGAGGACTATCTCAACAAGACCTTGCGGGAATACAAGGACAACAGCCGCCACGGCTATGATGCCACCATGGCGGAGGCGCTGCAGCCGGTGACACCGGAGCAGATCGCCGATCTCGCCTACTATCTCGCCCGCCTGCGCTGATGGCGTGAGTTGAATCGGCGTGCGCGAGCTACTCACCTCGCCCCGCTTGCGGGGAGAGGTCGGCGCGCAGCGCCGGGTGAGGGGGACTCTCCGCGAGTCGAGCCTGTCGAGAGAGCCCCTCGCCATAGCCGATGCTTCGCATCGGCGTTCTTCTATCAAGAACGGCGGCGGAAGGCCGCCTATGCCCTCTCCCCGCGAAGAGCGGGGAGAGGGAGAAGTAGGCTATCGCTGCTCCAATTTAAACTGACCCCATCATATCAACTCTCGGCTGGGTCGCACCGCTGGCCATGTCGCCTGCACGGCGCTACAAGTCGGGCGGTTGATACGGAGTACTCCATGCAAGACCTCTGGCGTCTGTCGGCCGCCGACCTCGCTGCGCTGATCAGATCGAAAAAGATTTCGGCGAAGGAAGCCGCCTCCGCCGCGCTGGCGCGGCTCGACGCGGTCAATCCCGCCATCAACGCGGTGGTCGATCATCGGCCCGCCGACGTGCTGGCGCAGGCCGAGGCGGTCGATGCGTTAATCGCGCGCAACGAAGACCCGGGTGTGCTGGCGGGCGTGCCGGTCACCGTCAAGGTCAATATCGACCAGCAGGGATTCGCCACCACCAACGGGCTGAAACTGCAGCGCGACGTCATCGCCACGACCAACAGTCCGGTGATCGACAATCTGCGCAAGGCCGGCGCGGTGATTCTCGGACGCACCAACTGCCCGGCGTTTTCCTATCGCTGGTTCACCACCAACCTGATCCACGGCGACACCAAAAATCCGCGCGACCCCGGCATCACGCCGGGCGGCTCGTCGGGCGGGGCAGGGGCGGCGGTCGCGGCCGGCATCGGGCATATCGCCCACGGCACCGACATCGCGGGCTCGATCCGCTATCCGGCTTACGCCTGCGGCGTGCATGGCCTGCGGCCGACGGTGGGCCGCGTCGCGGCCTTCAATGCGTCGCTGCCGGAGCGCACCATCGGCCCGCAAAGCTCCGCGGTATCCGGTCCGCTGGCGCGCAGCATCGGCGATCTCCGGATCGCGCTTAACGCGATGTCCGGCAAGGACGTGCGCGATCCCTGGTGGGTGCCGGCCCCGCTCGAAGGGCCGCCGATGCCGAAGCGGGCCGCGCTGTGCCTGCAGCCGGACGGCCTGGAGACGGTGGCCGAAGTCAAGGCCGCGGTCGCGGACGCCGGCAAGCGGCTCGAACGCGCCGGATGGACGGTCGAGGAGATCGCCGACACGCCGCCGCTCCGCGAGCCCGCCGAGCAGCAGACCAAACTCTGGCTCGGCGACAGCTATGAAGCGCAGCTCGCCGCCGCCGAGCGCGAAGGCGATCCCGGCGCGCTGGCCTGCCTGCGCGGCAACAAGACAAAAGTTTTTCCATTCGACGCTGCCGCCTTTTCCCAGACCTTGACCCGGCGGGCGACGCTGTCGCGGCAATGGCTGCAGTTCTTCGAGACCTATTCGGTGCTGCTGATGCCGGTATCGGGGGAACTGCCGTTCCCCGACGGCCTCGATAGGCGCGACGAGGCCTCGTTCGCGCGGGTTTGGCGGGCGCAATTGGCGCAGATTGCCATTCCCTTCATGGGGCTGCCTGGGCTAACGGTCTCCACGGGATTGGTGGGCCGCGTTCCCGTCGGGGTTCAGGTGGTCTCCGGCCGCTTCCGCGAAGATCTTTGTTTGCTGGCGGGCGAGGCGATCGAGGCCGGCGGAACGCCGGCGGCGCCCGTCGACCCCGTCAGAAATTGAGAGAACACGATGGCCGGCATCTACGATTTCACGGCAACATCGCTGGCCGGCGAGGAGGTACCCTTGAGGCGGTACGAGGGTCAGGTGCTGCTGATCGTCAATACCGCCAGCGCCTGCGGATTCACGCCGCAATATCGTGGCCTCGAGGCGCTGCAGAAGGAACTCGGCCCGCGCGGCTTTTCGGTGCTCGGATTTCCCTGCAACCAGTTCGGCAGCCAGGAGCCCGGCGACGCCAAGGCGATCGAGGAGTTCTGCGCCAGCAATTACGCCGTCACCTTTCCGATGTTTGCCAAGATCGACGTCAATGGCTTCCGCGTGCATCCGCTGTACCAATACCTGAAAAGCGAAAAATCCGGACTGCTGGGTTCGTCGATCAAATGGAATTTCACCAAATTCCTGGTCGACCGATCCGGCAAGGTGGTGGCGCGGCATGCGCCGACCACAACCCCGGAAGGACTGAAAAAGGAAATCGAGGCCCTGCTGTGAACGAGAACAACGACGCCAGGAACGGCCAATCGACCGACCCTTCGACGGACCAATTGCCCGACCGTCTGTCGACCGATCCGAAAAGCCCTTACTACAACGAGGCCGTGCTGGCGCGCGATGTCGGCATTCGCTTCAAGGGCGTCGAAAAAACCAATGTCGAGGAATATTGCGTCAGCGAGGGCTGGGTGCGCGTCACCGCCGGCAACGCCAAGGACCGCTACGGCAACCCGCTGACCCTCAAGGTTCACGGCACGGTGGAGCCGTATTTTAGGAACAAGGCAGCGTCCTGAGGGCCAGATTCGAAATGCCGCCAATCGAAAAGTCGTCATGGCCGAGCTTGACCCGGCCATCCACGTCTTTCTCGCCGC
>DATNMT010000508.1:0-2878 GCA_035602495.1 Bradyrhizobium sp. | reverse complement strand
CTCACTCATGACCTCGCGGTCGTTTCGTCCCGAGCGCGCCAGCACATGGAAGGAATGATCGGCCTCCGTCACCCGGTGCAGCGACGCCAGTGGGCCGAGCCCCTGCACGACGGGCTCAAGCAGCGGCAGTTCGGCCAGCTTGTCGCGGGTGCCCTGGATGAACAGCATGGGGACATGGACGTCCCCGAGATGTTTTGCCCGCGTGTCGGACGGCTTGCCGGCCGGATGCAGCGGAAAGCCCAGGAACGCCAGCCCGCGGACGGCTGCGAGCGGCGCCGCGGCCTGCGCCTGCGACGTCATGCGGCCGCCAAACGATTTGCCGCCGGCAAACAGTCCAAGCCCCGGGCAACATCGCGCCGCCTCCGCCACGGCGGCGCGCACCGTGGCGTGCGCGAGCGGCGGGACATCCGGCCGCTTGCCGCCCTTTTCCATATAAGGGAATTGGTAGCGCAGCGTCGCGATCTCGCGGTCATAGAGCCCGGCCGCGACCTGTACCATGGACGCGTGGGTCATCCCGGCGCCGGCGCCGTGAGCAAAGACAAAGCATGCCCGCGCCGATGCCGGCTTCAGCAGCAGTGCGGAGACGGTGTTCGCACGGTCGACGTTCAGTTTCAGTTGCTGCGGGCTGGTGACACTCATCTCGCCGAACCACGCGTCTATTTGCCGGTATACTTCAAAATCCACAGCCCCTGGTTCTTGTGGGTCACATAGATAAAGCCCCTGGTATCGACCAGCACGTCCTCGCTTTGCGCCACCAGTTTGCCCTTGGGAAACACGCCATAACGACGCCTCGGATCTGGCGGCAGGAAGTAGCCGACTTCGCGCGGCGCGGTTGGCGCGCTGGTGTCGTATATCCGCAGGCCCGCGTTGAAATAGGTGAGATAGACCAGATTGCCCTGCGGCTGCACGAACGGATTATGCAGCAGAGTGTTCTGGTTGTGCGGCCCAAACCGGCCGCCACGTTCGCAAAAACTCTTGATCGGCCAGTCCGCAGGCGGCAGCGGCAGCGGAAACAGCGCCATCAGCCGCGGCTTGGCCGGATCGGCGATATCGACGATCGAGGCATGCTGCAGCGGCTCCTTGCAATCCTCCTGGATCGCCTCGGAATTGATGAAGGCGAGCCCCCGCGACGGCACCGGGATCACCGTATGCACCCCGATGCTGGAAGCGAACGGCGGCGACATCGAGAGCTGTCCGACCTTCTTCGGATGGGCGACGTCGGCGATGTCGAGAATGATCATGCCGGAGCCGCCATAGGGCAGATAAGCGAGATTGCCCACGATGAAGGCGGGCCCATGCAGCATGGTGCCGGCAGGCGCCGCCGGGGTTTCGCCGTCCTTCTGACCCGGCACCCACCAGCGGCCGGCCTCGACGGGGTGCGTGGGGTCGCTGATATCGACGATGACGTAGATGTTGCCCTTGTATCCCGGCATGATCGCCGAGAGATGCATGTATTTGCCGCCCTGATAGCCGTTGCGGTGGGTGCCGAGAGAACCGGTCTTGTACTGGCCGAGCTTTTGCGGATTGAGCGGATCCTTCAGATCCCAGATCAGAACGCCCTCATCGAACGGTTTTGCGGGATCGCCGCCCCACCCCGGCGAGATCTTTGCCAATGCCGTGATCATCTTGCCATCGGCGATCTCCATCTGGTCGGTCGCGGTGTTATCCGGGCCCTGGATTTCCTTGATGACCTTCGGGTCAGCCGGATCGGTGACGTCGACGATCTGCCAGCCCTCGTTCCACAACATGCCGATGTAGAGATACCAGCGCTCGCCGACCTTCTGGATCGACATCTTGAAGCCCGGCTTGTCGTTCAGATTGCTGTAGCCGACCGCTTCGATCCTCTCACCCACCGCGCCCGGCGGAATCGGGTCTGCGCGCGTCTGCGTTACCGACACCAGGCAAAGAAAAGCGGCCGTCGCTCCAGCCGCCAGATGCATCGGTCGCATGACGCGCCTCCTAATCGATTTTGTTGTTGTTGGGCCGCGAGCCTCCTACGGTTTGGACCTGATCGCAATCGACATGCCATCATGGGAGCGCTGCGCAAATCGCGCGTGGCGCGCGCCGCCTGCGGCTTGAACCGCCGGGAAGCGCCCGTTACGCTTGTTTCCAACAGGTCCGGGGGAAACAACCATGAAGCAGATCAGGATCGGCGACATCACCATCGACGCGGTGATCGAGCGTGAGGGGCCGTGGCGGCGGCCACAGGATTTCTTCCCGGCCTATGACGAGGCCGCTTTCAAGCATCATTTGCCCTCGATGGAGCCGGAATTTTTCGACGCGGTGCTGGGCATGATCGTGATCACCTACCAGACCTTCGTGGTCCGCACCCCGCGCTACACCATCCTGGTCGATACCTGCACCGGCGAGCACAAGGGTCATCCGCCGCCGTTCGATTTTCCCGGCAAGGAGCGCTGGCGCAACGAGCTGTTCGCGCTCGGCATCGGGTTCGACAAGATCGACTACGTGTTCTGCACGCATCTCCATATCGACCACACCGGCTGGAACACCACGCTGCGCGACGGCCGCTGGGTGCCGACCTTCCCCAACGCGAAATACATCTTCCACAAAGGAGAATATGCGGCCTGGGAAGCGGAGAACGCCAAGGGCGCCAATCCGCCCGGCACGGTATTCCGCGACAATTGCCTGCCGATCGTCGAAGCCGGCCAGGCGCTCCTGGTCGACGACGACTACGCACTCGACGACACCATCACGCTGACGCCGACGCCGGGCCATTCGCCCTGCCACTGCTGCGTCAACATTTTCTCCAAGGGCCAGCGCGCTGTCGTGACCGGCGACATGATGCACCACATCATCCAGTGCCGCGAGGTCGACTGGTCGCCGGGCGTGGATTGGGATCCGAAACAGGCCGCGGTGT
>DATNMT010000271.1:0-5453 GCA_035602495.1 Bradyrhizobium sp. | reverse complement strand
GATTGGAATTCGATCGGCGATCTCCATCAGGGCCCGCGGTCAATGACCGCTTCTCGAGGCCGTATACATGACCGCTCCCCGATCCGTTTGCCGAAACACCAAAAAGTCCTTGCCGAGAGGGGGCCGTCCATACATGACGATCTCAACAGCCCTCTGACGGTCTCAACACCTTGCCGCATTTCTGTCATGGATGCGTCGCGCCGCGCCGAGAAACGAAATTTCTGGGGAATGACAGCACACGGTCTTTTTATTTTGCAGTGCAGCAATTATCTGTTGTTGGTTGGGGTTAGAAGAAGTCTCTCGCCAAGGAGCTGCCGGTGTCCCTCGCCAACAATGTCGATTTTCTGCGCCGTTTGCCAAAGCTGAATGGAATCAATGGCTTTGGGGCTTATGCGAGAAACCTGAGGCCAGGCGTCCGCAGCCCGCTGTTGGAAACAAGCGGCTTCGGCTCGAATCCGGGCGCACTGCGAATGTTTTCGTATGTGCCGGGCCATCTGCAGGACCCGCGGGCCCTGGTCGTCGTGCTGCACGGCTGCGGCCAGACCGCGGCCGGTTACGATCTGGGCGCCGGCTGGTCGACGCTGGCCAAACGCTACGGCTTTGCGTTGCTGATGCCGGAGCAGCAGCCGTCGAACAACGCGCAAGGTTGCTTCAACTGGTTCAATCCGGAGGACACCACGCGCGGCGGCGGCGAAGCCTGTTCGATCCGGCAGATGATCGCGCGGATCGCCGCCGATCACAGGATCGATGCGCATCGCATCTTCGTTACCGGGCTTTCCGCCGGCGGCGCGATGACGTCGGTGATGCTCGCGACCTATCCCGAGGTGTTCGCAGCCGGCGCGGTGATCGCGGGCCTGCCGTTCGGCGTTGCCAGCAATGTGCGGGAAGCCTTGAACGGCATGTTCCAGTCGCCCTCGCGGCCTGCGCGTGAACTGGGCGACCTGGTGCGCCACGCTTCCAAGCACAGGGGTCCGTGGCCGAAACTCTCGGTGTGGCACGGCAGCGCCGATCGCACCGTCAATCCCGCCAACGCCAACGAGATCGTCAAGCAATGGCTCGACGTGCATCGTCTGCCGGAGGCGCCGATGTCGGAAGGCATGGTCGACGGCTATCCGCGCCAGATCTGGTGGGACGCGGATGGCGAGACCGTCATCGAATCCTACACCATTACCGACATGGCCCACGGCACCCCGCTCGGGGTCGCCGACAATGACGAGCGTTACGGCGCGCAGGGCGCGTTCCTGATCGAGGCCGGAATTTCCTCGTCCTATCACATCGCCAATTTCTTCGGCCTGACCCAATGGATTCGTCAGCCCAGGGAAGCAGCGAGCAGGCAATCTGCAAACACGCAAGCAGCGAGCAAGCAGCCTGCAAGGCCGCCGTCACCGCCTGCCGCGCTGGCCGCGAAGGTCATTCCGATGCCACCGCCGGCGTCGGTGCCGATGCCGGATGTTTCCCAGGTGCTGTGGCCGCTGGCGACGGTTAATCGCGCGCCCAGGCCGCCGCGCCAGTCAGGGCGACGCGCCATCGACGTCGGCGCCGTCATCACCCGCGCGCTGACCGCCGCGGGCCTGATGAAATAAAGCCGTCCGCCGCAAGGATGGCGCCCGGCCGCGCGGGCATCGGCAAATTCGTTCCGTTCCGGAGAAAAATAATTCGGAACCGGGCGCATGCCGGCGCGTTTGCCCGGGGTGTGACAGGCGGGTAAGTTCCGGCTGGCAATGGACGGACTTGGCCACCGATCAACCCCGATGTTGAAATTCAACCGACCACCTTCTGCGGATTTTCTCGCCGGCGGCGGGGAGATGGGCGCGTTGACGCGGGCCCATGACTGGTCGGCAACGCCGCTCGGCAGGCCCGAGTCCTGGCCGCAAAGTTTGCGCACCGCCGTGCGCATCCTGCTCAACACCAACCATCCGATGTTCATCTGGTGGGGCCCCGAGCTCATTCAGTTTTATAACGACGCCTATCGCCAGACCATGGGACCGGAGCGCCATCCCGGCGCGCTCGGCCAGCGCGGCCGGGAATGCTGGGCCGAAATCTGGCCGATCATCGGACCCCAGATCGAGCAGGTGATGAGCGGCGGCGGCGCCACCTGGAATGAGAACCAGCTGGTTCCGGTGACGCGTCACGGCCGGCTTGAACAGGTGTACTGGACCTACGGCTACAGCCCGATCGACGAAGACGACGGCATCGGCGGCGTGCTGGTGGTGTGCCGCGACGTGACCAGCGACTATCTTGCCGCCGCAGCCCTTCGCGAGCGCGAAGCTGAACTCGCGCGTGTGCAGCAAATCGGGCGGATTGGCGGCCTCGAGGTCGATTTGACCACCGGTTTCCGTAATCGGCGCTCGCCGGAATATCTGCTGATTCACGGGTTGCCGCCGGACGCAGCCAACGAGTCCCACGAGGACTGGGTGCAGCGCCTCCATCCCGAGGATCGCGAGACCACCGAAAAGAAATTCCGCGACGCCGTCGCGGGCGATGTGCGCGAGTACAGCGTGCGCTACCGGATCATCCGCCCCAACGACGGCGAGACGCGGTGGATATCGGTCAAGTCCACCATCGAGCGCGACGCGCAGGGCAACGCGCTCCGCCTGGTCGGCGCGCACACCGATATCACCGAGCAGATCGCGGCGGAACAGGCGTTGCGGCAAAGCGAGGAGCGGTTCCGCAGGCTGGCGGACCAGTTAGCCGAGCTGAATGCCACGCTGGCGCAGCGCGTCGAGGAAAAAACCCGGGAGCGCGACCGGATCTGGAACGTGTCGCAGGATCTTTTGGTGGTTGCCGGCCGCGACGGCATCTGGCGTACCGTCAACCCGGCCTGGACCCGGACGCTCGGCTGGAGCGAGGCCGAACTGTTAAATCGCACCTCGGAATGGCTGGAGCATCCTGACGACGGCGGCATCACGCGCACGCAGGTCGGGAAGCTGGGCACCACCGACACCACCGTCAGGTTCGAAAGCCGCTTTCGCCACAAGGACGGCTCGTATCGCTGGCTGTCATGGACCGGGGTCGCTGACCGCGATCACATCTATGGCGTGGCCCGCGACGTCACCGCGGAGAAGGCGGCTGCCGAACGGCTGCGCGCCGCCGAGGAAGCCCTGCAGCAGTCGCAGAAGATGGAGGCGGTCGGGCAATTGACCGGCGGCATCGCCCACGACTTCAACAATTTGCTGACCGGCATCGTCGGCTCGCTGGACCTGCTGCAGACCCGCCTCAACCAGGGCCGCACCGACAATGTCGCCCGTTATATCAACGCGGCGATGACATCGGCCAACCGCGCCGCGGCGCTGACCCATCGTCTCCTCGCCTTTGCGCGGCGTCAGCCGCTGATTCCCAAAGGCGTCGACGTCAATCAACTCGTGGTATCGCTGGAGGATCTGCTGCGCCGGACCATCGGCGAGACCATCGATCTCGAGATCACGGCATCGGACGGTCTGTGGTGGACGCTGTGCGACCCCAACCAGCTGGAAAGCGCGCTGCTCAATCTCGCCATCAACGCCCGCGACGCCATGCCGGACGGCGGCAGGCTCACCATCTCGACCGCCAATGTGCGGATCGACCGCGTGACCGCCGATACGCCGGCGCTTTCGCCCGGCGACTACGTCTGCATCGCCGTCACCGACAGCGGCGTCGGCATGAGCGCGGAGGTGGCGGCCCGCGCCTTCGATCCGTTCTTCACCACCAAGCCGATCGGTCAAGGCACCGGCCTTGGGCTTTCGATGATCTACGGATTCGCGCGGCAGTCCGACGGCCATGCCACGATCGACAGCAGGATCGGGCAGGGCACGACGGTGAGGCTCTATCTGCCGCGTCACCATGGCGACGGCGCGGCTGGGCACGTCTCGACGGTCAGGGCGGCGGAGCATGCCGTCGCCGGCGAGACCGTGCTGGTGGTCGAGGACGAGCCGGTGGTGCGCAGCGTCATCCTCGAGATGCTCGCCGAACAGGGCTATCGCACGCTGCATGCCGTCGACGGCCCGTCGGGCTTGAAGATCCTGCGCTCCGCCGAGCGGATCGATCTCCTGGTGACCGACGTCGGCCTGCCCGGCATCAACGGCCGCCAGGTCGCCGATCAGGCGCGGGAAACCAGGCCCGGTCTGAAAATACTCTTTATCACCGGCTACGCCGAAAGCGTCGCGATCTCCGACGGTTTTTTGCACGCAGACATGGAAATGATCACCAAACCATTCGACCTCGACAATCTCTCGCAGCGGATTCGCGCGATGATTTCGGGGTAGGTGAAATGTCGTCGTGCGCTACGCCGTCTCGCCGATCAGCTCGATCGGCGTCACCGTCACCTCGCCGCCGGCGACCTGCCGGGTCTTTTCGGTGTAGTGCTTGAAGAAATCGCGCGACTGCAGCGCCTTGATCGCCGCCTCGTCGGCGGCCGCGGCGAGATGAAAATAGCTGGCATCGTCGCGGTTCTTCATGACGCGGTAGCTAATCCTGCCCTTCAGCTCGGGGTCGCTGTTGAGCGCGGCAATGAAGCGGCCGACTTCCTGGTGCCAGGCGTCCGTGGTGCCGTTGGCGAACTGATATTTGATCATGAAGTGCTTCATGGCGGGCTCCTTGCGTGGTCGGATCTTGGGCGGCGGCGCTTTGCGAACCGGCGCGCGCACGGCGACCCGTTTGCCGAAAGGGCGCGCAGCAACGCCGCGCCCTACATCGCGCCGGTGAGAAACGGATTGGTCATCCGCTCCTGGCCGATGCTCGAGCCGGGACCGTGGCCGCAGATGAAGCCGACATCGTCGCCGAGCGGCAGCAACTTTTCCTTGATCGACTTGATCAAGGTCGCGTGATTGCCGCCGGGAATGTCGCTGCGCCCGACCGAGCCGTTGAACAAGACGTCGCCGACATGCGCGAAGTGCATTTCCTTGTTGTAAAATACCACGCTGCCCGGCGAATGGCCGGGGCAATGCAGGATGTCGAAGCTGAGCTCGCCGATCGCGACCCGGTCGCCTTCGGCGAGCCAGCGGTCGGGGGCGAAATCGCGCACGCCGGTCATGCCGAAACGCGCGCCGCTGGTCACGACATTGTCGAGCAGGAATTTGTCGGCGATGTGCGGGCCTTCGATCTCAACCTTGAGCGCGTCGCGCAGTTCGGCGGCGCCGCCGACATGGTCGATATGGCCGTGGGTCAGCCAGATCTTTTCCACATTGACCTTGCTCTGTTTGATCGCGGCCATGATCTTCGGCACGTCGCCGCCGGGGTCGATCACGACGGCCTTTTTGGTGGCCTCGCACCAGAGCAAGGTGCAGTTCTGCTCGAACAGCGTCACCGGAACGATGACGGCGCCGGCCTTCGCCTTGGTTTCGGTTTGTTCGGTCATTTCAGCACATTGCCGATTTTTTGGGCGTTAGCCAAGGGCAGGATTGAGACACTCTCGTCGAGATAGGATCGATCGCGGGTCGCGGCTAGGTCTCGGATGGTCATTTCGGGAGCGTATTCGT
>DATNMT010000460.1:0-3258 GCA_035602495.1 Bradyrhizobium sp. | reverse complement strand
TCGGAGCTGGTTCTGACGCGCAACCAGCTGCTGCAGATATCCCGGCGCAACGAGGACACCGAGTTCAAGGTGCCGCTGCAGCGGCTTTCCAACGTCACCGCCGAGCTGCAGGAAGGCGTCATGAAGACGCGGATGCAGCCGATCGGCAACGCCTGGCAGAAACTGCCGCGCATCGTGCGCGACCTCTCGGGCGAACTCGGCAAGCAGATCGAACTGGAGATGCACGGCGCCGACACCGAGCTCGACCGCCAGGTGCTCGACCTGATCAAGGACCCGCTCACCCATATGGTGCGCAATTCCGCCGACCATGGGCTCGAGACCCCTGCCGAGCGCGCCGCCGCCGGCAAGCCGGAGCAGGGCACCATTCGCCTGTCCGCCTATCATGAAGGCGGCCACATCATCATCTGCATCGCCGACAATGGCCGCGGGTTGAACACCGAGAAGATCAAGGCCAAGGCGGTCGCAAGCGGCCTCGTCAGCGAGGCCGACCTGGAGAAGATGACGGAAGCGCAGATCCACAAGTTCATCTTCGCGCCCGGCTTCTCCACCGCCGCCCAAGTCACCTCGGTGTCCGGCCGCGGCGTCGGCATGGACGTGGTGCGCACCAATATCGACCAGATCGGCGGCACCATCGACGTCAAGTCGGTGGTCGGCGAGGGCTCAAGCGTCACGATAAAAATCCCGCTGACGCTGGCCATCGTCTCCGCCTTGATCGTCGAAGCCGCCGGCGACCGCTTCGCCATCCCGCAGCTCGCGGTGGTCGAACTGGTGCGCGCCCGCGCCAATTCCGAACACCGCATCGAGCGCATCAAGGACACCGCGGTGTTGCGGCTGCGCAACAAGCTGTTGCCGCTGATGCACCTGAAGAAGCTCTTGAAGATCGACGACGGCTCCTCCTCCGATCCGGAGAACGGTTTTATCGTGGTGACCCAGGTCGGCAGCCAGACCTTCGGCATCGTGGTCGACGGCGTGTTCCACACCGAAGAAATCGTGGTCAAGCCGATGTCCACAAAGCTGCGCCACATCGACATGTTCTCGGGCAACACGATTCTAGGCGATGGCGCCGTGATCATGATCATCGATCCCAACGGCATCGCCAAGGCGCTCGGTGCCTCCGGGGGCGCCTCCCACGAGATGGCCGAGGAGAACGCCGCCTCGCGGGCCTCCGCCGCCGAACAGCTGACCTCGCTATTGGTATTCCGCGCCGGCTCGGCCCAGCCCAAGGCAGTCCCGCTCGGCCTCGTCACCCGGCTGGAAGAGTTGCCCATCGACAAGATCGAGCTCTCCAACGGCCGCTATATGGTGCAATACCGCGAGAAGCTGATGCCGCTGGTGCAGATGGAAGGCGTCAGCGTCCAGACCTCGGGCGCCCAGCCGATCCTGGTGTTCGCCGACGACGGCCGCTCGATGGGCCTGGTGGTCGACGAGATCATCGACATCGTCGAGGAGAAGCTCCACATCGAGGTCACAGGCGGCCAGGCCGGCATTCTCGGCTCCGCCGTGATCAAGGGCCACGCCACCGAGGTGATCGACGTCGGCCATTTCCTCCCCATGGCGTTCGCCGACTGGTTCTCCCGCAAGGAGATGCGTCCCTCCGCGACCTCGCAATCGGTGCTGCTGGTCGACGATAGCGCGTTCTTCCGCAACATGCTGGCGCCGGTGCTGAAAGCCGCCGGCTACCGGGTGCGGGTCGCCCCCAATGCGCAGGAAGGGCTCACCGCGCTGCGCTCGGGGCAGGTCTTCGACGTGGTGCTGACCGACATCGAAATGCCCGACATGAACGGGTTCGAGTTCGCCGAGACCATCCGGGCGGACGCGCATTTAAGCTCGCTTCCGATTATCGCCTTGTCCTCGATGGTATCGCCGGCCGCGATCGAGCGCGGCAGGCTCGCCGGCTTCCACGATTACGTCGCCAAGTTCGACCGTCCCGGCCTGATCGCGGCGCTGAAGGAACAGACCGCCGAACTCAACCGGGCAGCGTGAGGAATAGAGCGTGAGCAGCAAGACCGACTTAACCGAGGGCGCCGTCGCCGAATACGTCACCGCGATGATCGGCGGGCAATTGTTCGGCTTGCCGATCTCGCGGGTCCAGGACGTGTTCATGCCGGAGCGGCTGACGCGGGTGCCGCTGTCGCCTGCCGAGATCGCCGGCGTGCTCAACCTGCGCGGCCGCATCGTCACGGTGGTGGACATGCGCGCCCGGCTCGGCCTGCCCAGGAACGACGACGGCAAGCCGGCGATGGCGGTCGGTGTCGACCTGCGCGGTGAATCCTACGGGCTTCTGATCGACCAGATCGGCGAGGTGTTGCGGCTGCCCGACGACGGCAGGGAGGAAAACCCCGTCAACCTCGATCCCCGCATGGCCAAGCTCGCCGGCGGCGTGCACCGCCTCGACGGCCAGCTCATGGTCGTCCTCGACGTCGATCGTGTCCTCGAAATCGTGCCTGACATGCTGGCGGCCTGAAACCGGCAGCGGCTAACCGCGTGAGCTTGAGTTGGAATCGAAACGTCCCGTTCGGGAAATGGAAGAAGCAGAGGCTGAAAATGAGAACATGTCTTGTTGTGGATGACTCGAGCGTCATCCGAAAGGTCGCCAGGCGGATCCTGGAAGGCCTGGACTTCCAGATCATCGAAGCCGAGGACGGCGAGAAGGCGCTGGAGGTCTGCAAGCGCGGGCTGCCCGACGCGATCCTGCTGGACTGGAACATGCCGGTCATGGACGGCTATGAATTCCTCGGCAACCTGCGCCGCATGCCCGGCGGCGATCAGCCAAAAGTGGTGTTCTGCACCACCGAAAACGACGTCGCGCACATCGCCCGCGCGCTGCACGCCGGCGCCAACGAATACATCATGAAGCCGTTCGACAAGGACATCGTCACCGCGAAGTTCCAGGAAGTCGGGCTGATCTGACCTTGCTCTCTCGATCCGGCGGCTGAAAGCCTTCGGCGTTGTCGCTTCCGTAGTGCCGCTTTCAGCCGTGACTGGTGAGTAATGAGTGTGACGTTGACCAATCCCCCGCCCCCGACCTCGACGCGGCAGGAACCGTTGCGGGTGATGGTGGTCGATGACTCCGTCGTCATCCGTGGATTGATCTCCCGCTGGATCGGCTCGGAGCCGGACATGGTGGTCGCGGCATCGCTGCGCACCGGCCTCGACGCCGTCAACCAGCTCGATCGCGTCAATCCCGACGTCGCCGTGCTCGATATCGAAATGCCGGAGCTCGACGGCATTTCCGCGCTGCCCCGGCTTTTGGCGAAG
>DATNMT010000449.1:0-11757 GCA_035602495.1 Bradyrhizobium sp. | reverse complement strand
CTTCGCCTTGCTGCCGACGGTGCCGATGACGTGCGCGCCAAGCGCCTTGGCCCACTGGCAGGCGAGCAAACCGATGCCGCCGGCCGCGGCGTGAATCAAGACCCGGTGTCCCGGTTCGATCTTGAAGGTCTTGTGCAGGAGGTACCAGACCGTCAGCCCCTTCAGCATCAGAACGGCGCCCTGCTCGTAGGTGATGTGGTCCGGCAGTTTTACAAGCTTGTCCGCCGGGATGTTCCGCTCCGAAGCATAGCCGCCGAGATTGAAATAATAGGCGACGCGGTCGCCGGGGTGGAAATTGGTCACGCCCGGTCCGACCGACAAAACCTCGCCGGCCGCCTCATTGCCGGCGATGAAGGGAAGTCCCGGCGCCTTGTAGAGGCCGGTGCGGTAATACACGTCGATAAAATTCAGGCCGACGGCATGCTGGCGGATTCGGACCTCGCCGGCAGCGGGCGCGGGCACGTCCACGGCCTCATACACAAGGGCTTCCGGGCCCCCCACCTTGTGCACCCGCACGGCCTTGGTCATGTCGGATTCTCCCTCGGCGTTCCCTCCGGATCAAGCGAAAGCTATCGAGGCGGCGTTGTCAACTCACCAACCGCGCGGCATCGCCGGTCAATTAGTTAACGGCCTTCTTGCGGTTACGCTTGGCCAGCACGTTGAAGAACTCGACGGCCGCCGAAAATGCGATGGCAAAATAGATGTAGCCGCGCGGGATATGAAACTTGAATCCGTCGGCGACCAGCGCCACCCCGATCAGCACCAGAAACGCCAGCGCCAGCATCTTGGTGGTCGGATGCTCCGCGACGAATCGCGCCACCGGGCCGGACGACAAATACATGATGAGACAGGCAATGACGACGGCGGCGATCATGATTTCGAGATCCTGCGCCATGCCGATCGCGGTGATGATGGAATCCAGCGAGAACACCATGTCGACGACAATGATCTGGACGATCACCCAGAAGAACGCGCTGCCGCCGCGCGGCGCGTCGTCGCCTTCGTCGCCCGATTCCACCTCGCCGTGAATTTCGTGGGTCGCCTTCGCGATCAGGAACAACCCGCCGCCGATCAGGATGATGTCGCGCCAGGAGAACGCCACGCCTCTCACCGTGAGGATGGCCTGCGTCAGGCCGATCAGCCACACCAGGAGGCTGAGCAGGAGAATGCGGAACAGGAGCGCCAGCGCCAGACCGATCTGCCGCGCCCGCGTGGCCTGGGCCTGCGGGATGCGCGAGACGATCACCGACAGGAAGATAACGTTGTCGATGCCGAGAACGATCTCCAGTGCCGTCAGGGTCAACAGCGCCGCCCACGCTTCGGGGCTCGTCAACAGCGCGATCATGCCGTGAGCGATCTCAACAGCCGGATCGCCGCATCGATCGCCACGAAATAGGCGGCGATCGCGCAAAGGGCGACTTTAACCAGTATTCCCACGTCAAAATCGTTCGCCAGGGTAACCATCAAGAGCACCGCCCAAACCGCGATCAGCGACAGCGTCAGCCGGCGCAAACGCACCACGCGGACCGGGTGAATGACGTGGAACGGCAGAAAGGTCGCCACGATCAAGACGATCACCCCGAGGCTCGAGATTGCAGGCGACGGATGCAGCAGGAACAGATAGAACGCCGCGACATTCCACAACCCCGGAAATCCGCGAAAATGATTGTCCGCGCTCTTCATCCGGCGATCGGCGAAATAAAGCGCGCCTGACACGGCAATGCCGACGCCAAGCAGCGGCGCCGCCACCGGCGGCAGCAGGCCGCTCGCGGTGATGGCGTAAGCCGGCACGAAAACATATGTGACAAAATCGACCACGAGGTCGAGCGCGTCACCCGACCAGTTCGGCTGCACCCGCGCGACATCCAGCCGCCGCGCCATCGGTCCGTCGACCGCGTCGACCACTAACGCTGCCCCGAGCCACCAGAACATCGCGGCCCAGTGTTCGCGCACGGCCTCCAGCAGCGCGATCAGAGCAATCCCCGCCCCCAGCGCCGTGAAGATGTGCACGGAGAATGCGGCGGCCCGCATTGCCGGGGTGACGGCCGGAGTCTCCTGCTGGTTGATCTGGTCCATCGGCCGGCAGGACTATCAGGAATCGGCTCAATTTGCACACCCGCGATCGCGGCGTTCCGCCGCGCGACGGCTGGAAGGCCGCGGACTTGAAAATGCCGCTGAGACCGACAATTGTTCCGATATGAACGATGCATCCGAAGTATTTGACGCTGTCGTCGTCGGCGGCGGCCCCGCGGGCCTTGCGGCAGCGATCGCCTTGGCCGATAGCGGCGCGAAAACCGCGCTGATCGCCCGCAGCGCGCCCTATGCCGACAATCGTACCACAGCGCTGTTGGGCGGCTCGGTCGATTTCCTGCAAGGGCTGGATGTCTGGCCGCGCTGCCGGGACAACGCGGCTCCGCTCCAGGCGATGCGGCTGGTCGATGATACCGGCCGGCTGATCCGCGCCCCCGAGGTGCGGTTTTCGGCTGACGAAATCGGCCTCGACGAATTCGGCTTCAATATCGAAAACCGTTTGCTGCTGTCTGCGCTGGAACAGCGTGCGAGCGAACTTGCCGAACTGTCGCGATTCGATGACGAGGCTGAAACGGTCGTTCCGGAAGATGCCGATGTTGTCATTCGCACCGCCGGCGGCAAAACCCTGTCCGCGCGGGTTGTCGCCGGCGCCGACGGCCGGCACTCGCTGTGCCGCGAGGCCGCCCACATCGCGGTGAAGCGCCGCGACCTTCATCAGGCCGCGCTCACGTTCAACGTCGGCCATTCGCGGCCGCACCGGAATATCTCGACCGAGTTCCATACCCCGCAAGGCCCGTGCGTCTTCGTGCCATTGCCCGGCGACCGCTGCAGCGTGGTGTGGGTCGCCTCGCCGAAGGAAGCCGAACGGCTGATCGCGCTCAGCGATGATGAACTGTCCGAGGCTGCGGAGAGACAATCGCATTCGATCCTCGGCCGTCTCGTCATCAAGCCGGGACGGCATCTGTTTCCGCTGGCGATCGAACGACCCGGGCAATTCGCAAAAGCACGCGTCGCGCTGGTCGGCGAGGCCGCGCATGTGATACCGCCGATCGGTGCGCAGGGGCTGAACATGGGGCTGCGCGATGCCGCCGACCTGTCCGATATCGTGCGGGAGGCGATGGCCGTTGGCGACGATCCCGGCTCGCCGCAGATCCTCAAGCGTTACGATTCGGCGCGGCGCGCCGATGTCCTGAGCCGAACCTTCGTCATCGATATCGCCAACCGTTCCCTGCTCAGCGATCTCCTGCCGTTGCAGAGCCTGCGCGCCGCCGGGCTGCATCTGATCGGCTCGTTCGCACCACTTCGACGTCTGGCCATGCGGGAGGGACTGGCGCCTTCCTGGCGGCGACGGGCAGGTTAATGGTTGGCCCCGATCGGCACCTGGCGGACCTGCCACAGCAAAGGTTAATTCGCACCTTTGCCTCTAGTATCGGCCACAATCATGGTCTATTCGACGAGACATGATAAAAACGCGGACCGCCAAATTTCAGATCGGACAGATCGTTCGGCACCGGATCTTTTCGTTCCGGGGCGTGATCTTCGATATCGATCCGGAATTTAACAATACCGAGGAATGGTGGCTGTCGATCCCCGAGGACGTCCGGCCGCACAAGGATCAGCCATTCTACCATCTGCTCGCCGAGAACTCGGAATCGGAATACGTCGCCTACGTCTCCGAGCAGAACCTTTTGCCGGACGATTCGGGCGAACCGATCCGGCATTCGCAGGTCGCCGAGATCTTTGTGAAGGACAAATCGGGTGGCTATCGCCCGCGCAATCCATCGCTGAACTAGTATTCGTTCTGAACAAAAAAAGCGCCCGATGCGGGCGCTTTTTCGTTTGTGGATTGGATAGCTCTTACTTCGCGGCCGGATTTGCTGGCGCGCCACCGGCGGGCTGGGTGGCCTCGAGCTTCTTGCGCGCTTCGTCGGCGCGTTTCTGCAGCTCTTCCTGCAGCTTCTTCTGGGTTTCCTCGAACACTTTCGGGTCGGTCGGCGGACCGTCATAGGCCTTGGCGAATTCGGCCAGCGGCAGCGGCAGCGTCAGCGGCGCGCCGTTGGAGTTGATGGCCTGCACCACCAGGTTCTGCCCCTTCTTCATGTTGGCGAGCAGTTCCGGCGTTACTTCGTAGTCCGACATGCAGCCGTTGGCGAAGCAGATCACATACGGACTCTGCGCCGGCGGGTTGTTGTCGACGATGACGCGGGTGCCGTGAACCAGTTGCATGCCGAGCGGCAGCGTGACACGCAGGATCTTCTTCGGCTCGCCTTCCGGCTCGATGATGACGGCCGCGATGACGGGCTGGCCGGACTCGATGCGGCCGTCCTTGCCGGTGAAGCAGACCTGCTTGGCAGCGGCATCCTGCCCCTTCAGGCAGAATTTGGTCCAGGGCGCATAGATCAGCTGAACTTGCTGGTCCTGCTGGGGTTGGCCACCCGCCGGAGGCGCGCCAGCCGCGGGCGGCGGAGGCGCGGCTTGTTGAGCGGTCGGCGCGGGCGCCGCTGGAGGCGCTTTCGGGGCCGCCTTGGGCGCGGCTTTGGCTTTCGGTGCACCGGGCGCCGGAGCCGGCGTTTGCGCCTGTGCGCCCGCGGCCAGCAATGTCGCGGTCAGGGCGGTTGCCGCCAACAGGGCGAAAACCCGCCCACGCGGCCAGGCCGACGCGGCCAAGATACGGAAATTCATTGCGGAAAACCCTTTCTGAACGGGAGCGCCCAAAACCGCTGCAGGCACCGACACCTGGCCGTTCGGACGGTTGTCCTCCCCGCCAAATGAGGCGGTTAAGTGACAGGCCCTGCAGCCGAGGTCAATTGCACGTCTTCATACAGTGGCGGACGAAAAGATCAATGCCGACAGGCGTCTCAAGACACACGTCGCAGCCGGGTGCCGACGACCATGCTAAAACCCGCCGGTGAGCAATGCCGAATCAAATCAGCGTGCTGTTTTGTGGGTTTCCAGGCGTAGCTGCGTTCGCGCCTTGGTTGGCGGAATGCTCGCCTTCGATCTCTCGCGGGCGATCGGCGGCGATCGCGCGCTGGCGAGCGAGAGTTACGCCATCGCCATGCACGGCGCGCCTGCCTTGCCGGCCGATTTCACCCATATGCCCTATGCCAACCCCGATGCGCCGAAAGGCGGCCGGCTGGTGCACGGCATTCTCGGCACCTTTGACAGCCTCAACCCCCTGATCGTCAGGGGGTTGGCCGTTCAGCAAATCGTCGCCGTCCAGCAAATGCGAGGCCTGGTGATCGAGAGCCTGATGGCGCGCGGCAATGACGAGGCCTTCTCGCTCTACGGTCTGCTGGCCAAGAGCGTGGAAACCGACGACGCCAGGACCCACGTCACCTTTCATCTCGATGAAAGAGCGCGGTTCTCGGATGGCGAGAGGGTGCTCGCCGAGGATGTGCTGTTTTCGTGGGCCCTGCTCAGGGATCATGGGCGCCCCAACCATCGACAGTATTATTCCAAAGTCGCAAAGGCCGAAGCGCCCGACCCGCTCACGGTGCGGTTCGACCTGCGCGGCGCCAATGACCGCGAGCTGCCGCTGATCCTGGGGCTGATGCCGGTCCTGCCCAAGCATGCGGTCGATGCCGCAACCTTCGAAGAGACCACGATGACGGCGCCGATCGGTTCCGGCCCCTACCGCGTCAGCGCGCTAAAACCCGGCTCGAGCGTGACGCTGACGCGCAATCCCGATTATTGGGGGCGTGACCTGTCGGCCAATCGCGGCCTGTTCAATTTCGACGAAATCAGGCTCGACTACTATCGCGAGGCCAACGGCCTGTTCGAAGCCTTCAAGCGCGGGCTCTATGATTTCCGGGTCGAAACCGAACCGCTGCGCTGGCATGACGGCTACGATTTTGCCGCGGTCCGCGATGGTGAGGTGATCCGCGACACCATCAAGACCGGACTGCCGCAGCCGTCGGAATTCCTGGTGTTCAACACCCGCCGGCCTTTGTTTTCCGACATCCGGGTGCGCCAGGCGTTGACATTGTTGTTTGATTTCGAATGGATCAACCGCAACTACTTCTTCGGGCTTTATGGGCGCTCGGCGGGCTTCTTCGCCGGGTCTGAACTGTCCGCCTACGGCCGGCCCGCCGACGATCGAGAGCGTGAGCTCTTAAAACCCTTCGCGTCGCAAATACCGCCGGAGATTCTCGATGGCAGCTACCGCCTTCCGGTCAGCGACGGCTCGGGGCGCGATCGCGCCACGCTGCGCAGCGCGTTGACGCTGCTATCCGAGGCCGGCTACGATCTCGACGGCACGGTGCTGCGGCGGCGCTCGACCAGGGCGCCCTTCAGCTTCGAAATCCTGGCGACGACACGCGATCAGGAGCGGATCGCACTGGCCTATTTGCGCGATCTGAAGCGCGCGGGCATCGAGGCCACGGTGCGGCTGGTCGACGCCGTTCAGTTCGAGCAGCGCCGCCTCGGCTACGACTTCGACATGATCCAGAACCGCTGGGACCAATCGCTGTCGCCGGGCAACGAGCAGTCGTTCTATTGGGGCAGTCAGGCTGCCGACATTCAGGGCACGCGAAACTACATGGGCGCCAAGAACCCCGCCATCGACGCCATGATCGCAACGCTACTGGAGGCGCGCGAGCATCCGGCATTCGTCAGCGCGGTGCGGGCGCTGGACCGCACCTTGATGTCCGGCTTCTACGCTATCCCGCTGTTTAACGCGCAAGAACAATGGATCGCGCGCTGGAATCGGATAGAACGACCAGCGGCCACCGCATTGACGGGATATCTCCCGGAAACCTGGTGGCAACGGCCGGATCTGCCGCCCAAACCCGACCCGCAGACAAAGTGATCCCGTGATTCAGACCAACGCACCGCCGACACTCGACGTCCTGTTTCGACGGATTCTGGCGCGAAAGCCGGACGCGTTGGCGCTGATGGACCCTCTCGACATGCCCCGCGTCACGGGCCAGCCGCCGAAGCGGTTGACCTACGCCGAGGCCGATCGGGCGATCACGGCGCTTGCCGCGCATTTCATCGAAGCCGGCTTGCCGAACAATTCCGTCATCGCGGTCCAGCTTCCCAATACGCTCGAGTTCGTCCTGACGGTGCTGGCCGCACATCGCGCGGGCCTGGTGGTCGCGCTGCTGCCGCTATTGTGGCGGCAGGCGGAATTGACCGTCGCGCTCAACCGCACCGGCGCGCGCGCGATCGTCACATCGGGCAAGATCGACGGCGTTAATCATGCCGACTTCGCCATGAACGCCGCCGCGGAAGCGTTTTCGATCCGCCACGTCTGCGGCTTCGGCAGCGAACTTCCCGAGGGTATGGCTTCGCTCGACGCCTCTCTCGCCGCGGGCTCGACCACCACACGCCCGGTCGTCCAGGACGGCCGCAAGGCGGCAATCATTTCATTCGACGTCACGACCGAGGGTTTTCGCCCCGTGCCGCGCACGCATCTGCACCTGATCGCCGGCGGTCTCGCGCTGTCGCTTGAGGCCGACCTGCCGCAGGGTTCCGTTTTCATGTCGGCGTTCGCGCCGTCGTCGTTTGCGGGCCTGAGCTCATCGCTGGTGATGTGGCTGCTGTCGGGTGGCACAATGGCGCTGCATCATCCCTTCGACGGCGACGTGCTGGAGCAGCAGATCAACGAGGCTGGCTGCGATACGTTGATCGCGCCGGCCCAGCTGGCGCTGCGATTGAACGGGATCGACATGCGGTCGCGCCTGCCGAATTTGCGCAATGTCATCGGTCTTTGGCGCGCACCGGAACAGGTGACGTCCAGCCCGGCATGGACCGAACCGCAGGCCGTGTTGACCGATGTCTATCTGTTCGGCGAAGCCGGCCTGTTCGGCGCGCGTCGCAAGTCCGACGGCACGCCGGCGCCGATCCTGCACGGACCGCACGGCGCCCCGCGCGAGGTGCCGGGCTCGTCGATTTCAGGCGAGATATTTTTGACGCCGAGGGGAACGCTGGCCTTGCGCGGACCGATGGTCGCCGTGCAGGCCTACGCCCCGCCGCCACCGCCAAGCGACTCGCTGGTGGCGCAGCCGCCGCGCGACTTCGTCGATACCGATTACGCCGCGCGGCTCGACCGCTCGACCGGCGCGATCAGCATCACCGCGCCACCCTCCGGAATCATGGCGGTCGGCGGATACCGCTTTTTGTCGCAGGAGCTGCAGGAATGGGCGCGGCGCCTCGGACAGGGTGCATTGCTGACGGCATTGCCCGATCGGCTCAGCGGCCATCGGCTGGCCGGACGTGCCCATGACAACGCCCGCGCCCGCGAGGCGCTGAACGAGCTCGGGCTTAACCCGCTGATGGTGGAAGCCTTTCGCGATCGGACCGGCCCCGGCTAGGGCAAGCGAAGGGTCTTCGTTGACGCGCCATTAAGACCGGCAAACTAGGATTCCAGCGCTCTCATTAAGCGCGTCGATTTCGAGTTTGAGATGTCCCAGCAAGGCCCGATCATTATCGTATCCTCCGCCGCGCGTCCGGCGTTCGCCCGCGTGTTGGACGAAGCCAAGCTGTTTCCGGTGATCGACGCCGGCTGGGCCGATGCACCACGCGCCATCGCGCAATTGGCTCCGGCCGCCGTTCTCGTGGCCTCGTCCGAGGCCGATCAGCCCGGCCTTGACGCCCTTGCAGAGCAGATCGCCGCCACAAGACCTTATCTTCCGCTGATCGCCTTCGATCCCGTCACGATGCTGCCCGAGAACGCGATTCCCTTTGCGCAGGGCGGCGGCAATTCCGATCGCCTGCTGGCGCGGCTGCGTGCCGCGCTGCGAGTCAGGACGCTGCATGCCACCGTGATGCGCCGGCTCGCCGAGAATGCGGCGGCAACCGCGCTGCCCGCGGATGCCGATCCCGCCGGCGACGCTACCGTGCTGCTGATCGGCCGCGGCGCCTGCTATCCCGCGCTTTCGGTGTCGCTCGGCGAGCGGATGGGGGTGGTCGGCGCGCTCTCGATGGAAGCGGCGGCCAAACATCTCAACAGCCGCGATATCGACGGCATCGTGCTCGGCGAAGGGTTTGGCCCGCGCGTCGAGGATGCCTTCCTTACGGTGCTGGCAGAAGATGCTCGCTTCCGTAATTTGCCGGTGGTGGTGACGTCGGCAGCACTTTCCCCGGCCTACGATCTGCCAAATCTCGAATTCATCCCGGGCGAGCCGCGACTTGTTGCCGCCAACGCCCTGCCGCTGGTCCGCCAGCACGCTCTCGAAGCCCATCTCGGACGTACCCTGCGGTCGATCGATGCCGGCGGCCTGCTCGATCCGCGAACCGGGCTGCTGATGCCGGCCGCCTTCGACCGCGATTTTGCCACCGCCGTCAAGCAAACGCTGTCGCATGGCGGCGGATTGTCGGTGGCGCGTTTCGCATTCGATCAAGATCATCCGCGCGCGCAACTTGATGGCGCACGCATCGTCAGCCGTCTGATGCGGCAAATGGATTTTGGCACGGCGCAGGACGACGGATCGGTGATCGTGGCTTTCGCCGAGACCGATCTGCGCACCGCGCATATGATCGCGCGGCGCCTCTCCAGCGTGATGCGCCATACCAGCCACGGCAAACGCGACGCGCGGTCGGAACCGGCCGTGACGCTGGCGACGCTGCTGCCATCGGACACCGCAAAATCGCTGCTGGCGCGACTTATCGACGACGCGCGGCGCGCGGCGTCTTGAGTGCTCACGCCGCCTTGCGGTCTTCGGCGAGGTTGGCGAGCTGGCGCAGGATTTCGGTGGTGCCGGTGAGACGTTCTTCCGGCGTTTCCCATTCCTGGAAGAACACCACCTTCATGTCCGGCCGAACCCTTGCTGCCTTGCCGTGCTGGCGGATGAAATAGACCAGCCGGTCCGGCTGCGCGAACTTGTTGTCGCGGAAGCTGATGACCGCGCCCTTCGGCCCGGCATCGACCTTTTCGACATTGGCCCGGCGGCAATAGGCCTTGATCGCGGCGATCTTGAAGAGATAGCGCACCTCGTCCGGCAGCACGCCGAACCGGTCGCGCATTTCGGCGGCGAAATTGTCGATCTCCTCGTCGGTATCGAGATCGGCCAGCCGCCGGTACAGCGACAGCCGCACCGACAGGTCGGCGACATAATCCTCAGGAATCAAGACGGGCATGCCGACGGTGATCTGCGGCGACCAGCGGTCGGCCGCGGGCTCGGCCACGCCGGCCTTGAGGTTGAGGATCGCCTCCTCCAGCATCGACTGGTACAGCTCGAAGCCGACTTCCTTGATGTGGCCGGACTGTTCCTCGCCGAGCAGATTGCCGGCGCCGCGAATATCCAGATCATGCGACGCGAGCTGGAAGCCGGCGCCGAGTGTTTCCAGCGACTGCAGCACTTTCAGCCGCCGCTCGGCTTGCACCGTGATCTTCTGCTGTGCCGGCAGCGTGAACAGCGAATACGCCCGCAGCTTCGCGCGCCCTACCCGCCCGCGCAACTGGTAGAGCTGCGCCAGCCCGAACATGTCGGCGCGGTGCACGATCAGCGTATTGGCGGTCGGGATGTCGAGGCCGGACTCGATGATGGTGGTCGACAGCAGGATGTCGTATTTGCCGTCGTAGAACGCCGACATGATGTCCTCGATCACGGTCGCCGGCATCTGGCCATGGGCGACCGCGACCTTCATCTCCGGCACGTGCTTGTCGAGAAAATCCTTCACGCCTGCGAGATCCTCGATCCGCGGCACCACGTAAAACGCCTGCCCGCCGCGATAGCGTTCGCGCAGCAGCGCCTCGCGGATCATCAGGGGATCGTGCGGCGCCACGAAGGTGCGGACCGCGAGGCGATCGACCGGCGGCGAGGCGATGATCGAGAGATCGCGCACGCCGGTGAGCGCCAGCTGCAGCGTGCGCGGGATCGGCGTTGCCGAGAGTGTCAGCACATGCACCTCGGCGCGCAACTGTTTCAGCCGCTCCTTGTGGCTGACGCCGAAATGCTGTTCCTCGTCGACGATCAAAAGGCCGAGGTCCCTGAACTTGATCGATTTGCCAAGCACCGCATGGGTGCCGACCACGATATCGACGGACCCGTCCGCGATGCGCTTCTTGACCTGAGTAAGGTCCTTCTGCGGGACCAGTCGCGAGACCTGCGCGACATTGACCGGAAAGCCGCGGAACCGCTCGGCGAAGGTCTTGCTGTGCTGGCGGGCGAGCAGCGTGGTCGGCACCACGACCGCGACCTGCTTGCCGTCGAGGGCTGCCGCGAACGTCGCGCGCAGCGCCACCTCGGTCTTGCCGAAACCGACATCGCCGCAGATCAGCCGGTCCATCGGCCGGCCGCTCTCGAGGTCCTTCAGCGTGGCATTGATCGCGCCCAACTGGTCCTCGGTCTCCTCATAGGGGAAGCGGGCGCAAAACTCGTCATAGACGTGCGGTTGCACCGGCATTTTCGGCGCTTCGTGCAGATACCGCGCAGCGGCGATCTTGATCAGCTCGCCGGCAATCTCTCGGATGCGGTTCTTCAGTTTTGCCTTGCGCGCCTGCCAGCCGCTGCCGCCTAAACGGTCCAATTCCGCGTTAGCGTGGTCGGAGCCGTAACGCGACAGCAGCTCGATATTCTCGACCGGCAGGAACAGTTTTGTGTCCGCGGCGTAATGCAGCTCGAGACAATCGTGCGGCGCGCCCGCGACTTCCAGCGTCCGCAGGCCGACAAAGCGGCCAATGCCGTGTTCGACATGCACCACCAGATCGCCGTCGCTGAGGCTCGTGACCTCGGAGATGAAATTGTCGAGCTTGCGGCCCGCCTTGCGCGGCCGCACCAG
>DATNMT010000403.1:0-5764 GCA_035602495.1 Bradyrhizobium sp. | reverse complement strand
GACCGCGCGCGCTTGCTTGGCTTCGATGCAAGCGAACATCCCATCGCGCTTCAGCTCGGCGGCTCGGAGCCGCGCGATCTCGCGGCGTCAGCGAAAATCGGCGAGGATTTCGGCTACGACGAGATCAATCTCAATGTCGGCTGTCCGTCGGACCGCGTGAAGGATGGCCGCTTCGGCGCGTGCCTGATGGCCGAGCCGGCGCTGGTCGCCGAGGGCGTTGCGGCCATGAAGCGCGCGGTCGGCATTCCCGTCACGGTGAAGTGCCGGATCGGCATCGACGATCAGGATCCCGAAATGGCGCTCGATGAACTCGCGCGGGCCGTCGTCGCGGCCGGCGCCGATGCGCTGATCGTGCATGCCCGCAAGGCGTGGCTCAACGGCCTGTCGCCGAAGGAAAATCGCGACATCCCGCCGCTCGATTACGACAGGGTCTATCGGCTGAAGGCCGCGATGCCGGATGTGCCCGTCATCATCAATGGCGGCATCGCCAGCCTCGCCGAGGCGAGGGCGCACGTTGCGCACGTCGATGGCGTCATGCTGGGGCGGGCGGCCTATCAGGAACCGTGGCGGTTGCTGTCGGTTGACCCCGACCTGTTCGGCGAGCCGGCGCCGCACACGGCCATGCGGGGCGTGTTCGCGGCGATGACGCCCTATATAGAGAAAGAACTGGCGCGAGGCACCCGGCTGCATTCGATGGCGCGGCATTTTGTCGGTGCGTTCCACGGTGTGCCGGGCGCACGCGCGTTCCGCCGCCATCTCGCCGAGCACGGCGTCAGGCCGGGCGCCGGGATCAACGTGCTGCGCGAGGCCATCGCGCTGGTCGAGGATCGTTCTGTGACATCAATCGCAGCGTAGACTCGCGCTACGGATACCCGTGCAGCATCAGCCGGTCGGCATGCACTTCCCAGCTTTCCAGCCGGTCCAGAAAACTCATGCCGAGCAGGTTGGTCTTCATCTGGCCGTGCGGCACCACCAGCGCCGGCACCGAGCGCTCGACCAGCTTGCCGATCGCGAGACGATCGAGCGTCAGCCGCGCCGCCTTGGTGTGACCGCCGGCGGTCTCGACGGCGACATCATATTCGAGCAGTTCCAGCGGCAGGCCCGCGGCCTTGGCGGTCTCCCAGGTCAGCACCACCGAGGTCGCGCCGGTGTCGATCACCATGGGGGCGCTGACGCCGTTGATTTTGGCCTGCAGCACGAAGTCGCCGTTGCCGGCGCGGGCGATCTGCACCGCCTGTCCCGCCCCGGTGTGCTTGCGCAGCAAATCCGAGACGGTGGCTCCGGCGCGCGCCACCTTTTCCGGATCCTTGTAGGCGACGACGGCGCCGGCGGCGGCCGCGAGCACCAACAGCACGAGCAGAACCCGGCTCATGCCCGGCCTCCCGCCGAGATGCGCGTCAGCCGGCCTTCGGACGCGAAACCGGCGGGCTGAGCCCGGCCTCGGCCATGCGCGCGGGAAGCTCCGCCATCACCGTCAGCCGCTCGGCGCTTTCCATCCGGTGCCAGCGCGCGATTTCCGGAAGCGTGCGGCCGCAGCCGAAACAGAGGCTTGTTCTGGGGTCGATCATACAGACTGCGATGCACGGCGTTTCGATGCTCATTCTGGAAGTGTGAAGCGTATTCGGCTCTGTTGCGCAAGCGCTCCCGTTACAATCCGGTGCCGGCGCTCATGATCGGTTTGTTGCGGGCCCGGCGTTTTTCGTCGCCGGTGGCTTGACTTGCGGTTTCCGGCTGCAGCGGCGGCGCTTCCTCCGACATCGGCGCCAGGGCCGACATCACGCGCTCCGGCGGGAAGGTGACGATCACCTCGGTGCCGATGCGCAGCTTCGATTTCAGCGTGAAGGTGCCGCCATGCATGTCGATCAGGCTCTTGGCGATCGGCAGCCCGAGGCCCGCGCCCTGTTCGGCCGATTTGATCGAGTTGGAACCCTGGCCGAACGAAGCGAGCACGATCGGGATTTCGTCCTCCGCGATGCCGGAGCCGGTATCCTTGACACTCAGATATTGTCCGCCGGATGCGGTCCAGCCCACCTTCAGCCAGATCTCGCCGCCCTGCGGGGTGAACTTGATGGAGTTCGATAGCAGATTAAGCACGATCTGCCGCGTCGCGCGCTCGTCGCCCCAGATTCGCGGCATGCCCTGCTCGAACACCTCGTGGATGGTGATGCCGCGGCTGGAGGCGCGCAGTTTCAACAGATGATGGCAGTCGGCGACGACATGGACCAGCGACACCGCTTCCTCGTTGAGTTCGTAGCGGCCGGCCTCGATCCGCGACAGGTCGAGAATTTCATTGATCAGATTGAGCAGGTGCACGCCCGAATTGTGGATGTCGGAGGAATATTCCTTGTAGACCGGCACCGCATGCGCGCCGAAAATCTCGCTCTTCATCACCTCGGAGAATCCGAGGATCGCGTTCAGCGGCGTTCGCAATTCGTGGCTCATCTGCGCCAGAAACCGCGATTTTGCGACATTGGCGGACTCGGCGCGGTGGCGCGCTTCATCCGAGATCGATTTCGCCTGCTCGAGCTCGCCGATCAGCGCGTCCTTTTCGGCGCGCGCCTCCAGGGTCGCGAGCGTAGTCGAATGCAGGCGATGGGCGAGCAGGGCAAAGTAGCCTTCCGCGGCGATCGCCAGCGCCGCCAGCACGTAATTGTCGAAGCTGCCGCCGAGCACGAAATTCAGCGCAATCCCCACCGTGACCGGTGCGGTGGCCGCAAGTGCGGCGATCGGCAGGCTCGCCGCCAGCATGCTGGATACCGCGATCACCAGCAGCATCAGGAACATCATCAGGGTGTTGGAGACGACGTCGAGGCCGGCGGGATGGATCAGGATCGCGGTCCAGGACAGGCCGTACAACAGATCGAGCAGCACAAATCGCGTCCGCCATTTGTGGGTCGCGGTGAGCGAGGCGGGTTCGGCGAGGAATCGGCGGCAATAGCGGATGATGGCGGCATGAATGCAGAGCATGCTGCCGGTCCACGCCGCGGCCGATACTGGCTGCATCCAGAAGCCGAACAGGAATCCAGTTGCTACCACAAGCAGCATGACGACGAAGGACGCCGAGATGCGGGTCTGGGCGTATTGCCGGAGCAGCTCACGGTCGAAGGCGGGGCGGGTTCCACTGGTCGACGTTAACCGATCGCGCGCCTCGCGCACCCGCTGGGCGGCGGCCCGGCGTTGGTTTGCCGGCGCGGCGACAGGCGTTTCGGCCGGAAGCTGCACGACTTCTGGCTTGTCGGCGGGTTTACTCATCAAACAACACAAATCCTGCCCGCCGAGGCGGCGGACTTTTGCATCGTCTATCTCTGGCGCTAAATCCTTAAGAGCTGCCTTAAAGCGCTAAAGAATCACGTTAATGGGAGGTTAAATTAACCTGTTGCACCGGCCTCCGGTGGTCAGCATTCCGGGTGGAGGAGGCATTCAATTTGTGGGACGCCCGGCACGACGCGGTCCGACGAGACCGGCCGGTGAGCGAGCCTCGGCTGCCAGCAATGCGAGGGAGCTGTGCTTTTGATCCGCGGCACATCAGCGAGCTGCGGCTGAACTGCGCCCTCGATTGCAGCAATTTTTATCCCGGCCATTTAGGTCAATTGCAATTTTACGAAACATTTAGGCATTCCCGGCGAAGATCGTCATCCGCATAGAATAGCGCTCCAAAACGCTCAGGATGAGCGATGCCAGCCGCCGATTTTTCAATTGTCGACGAAGTCGAAACAGCCATCAACACGGGCTCAGCGGAACGGTGCCTGGAAGCGATCAGGCGCGTGACGGATCTTTTTCTGTCATCGGACGGCGCCTTCGATGGCGAACAGGTCGAGCTATTTGACAACGTGCTTGAACGCCTCATCAAGACGATCGAGATCCGCGCGATCGCGGATGTCAGTGCCCGCATTGCTCTTGCCGAGATGAGCAGCCAATTTGCCGTTGTGGCCCAGGCGCCGCCTTCGGTTGTGCGCCGCCTTGCAAGAAACGACGAGATCGCTGTCGCCGGACCGGTTTTGGCCGAGTCTGCGCGCCTGAGTGCCGAAGATCTGGTCGAAATTGCGGAAACAAAGGGTGAGCAGCACCTGCTGGCCATTTCAGGCCGTTGGTGGTTGAAGGAAGTTGTCACCGACGCGCTGTTGAGCCGACGATACCCGACCGTCAGCCGCCGGATAATCAATAATCCCGGCGCACGCGTTTCCGCGGCCGGGTTTGCGATCGTTCTGGGGCAGGCCGAATCCGATCCTGAACTTGCCGTCGAAACCGGCATACGGGTCGATCTGCCCGCCGAACTCCGTCAGCAACTATTGCGCAACGCGACCGAAGCGGTCCGGTCGCGGCTGTTGGCACGGGCGCCACCGCATCTTTTCGAGGAAATCCGAAGTGCAATTGCAGCCGTCTCAGCGGGAGTAAACCGCGAGATGTCCAGGGCGCGCGATTTTACGGCGGCGAGACGCTTCGTGGCGCTGCTGGCCGACAAGGGCGAGCTGAACGAAGCGGCGTTGTTGGGATTTGCAAGGCAACGCAAATACGAGGAGACCCTCGCTGCGCTTGCCGAGTTATCGCAATCCACCATCGAGGTCATTCGTCCATTGATGCAAAGCCTTCGCGACGACGGCGTCCTGATTCCCTGCAAAGCCGCGGGGCTAAGCTGGGAAACCGTGCACGCGGTGCTCGATAGCCGTTTCGCGACGGGCAGAATGGCGCCAAATGAATTGGCCAAGGCCGAGCGTCAATTCGCCGAGCTGACGGCGGAAAACGCGCGCCGGCTGCTCAGATTCTGGCAGGTTCGGTCGTCATCCTCATAAATTGAACCGGCTTTTGCGACGCAGCGGACGTTGTGGCGGCGTCGCCAGTTCGCAGTCCCCCTCATGATGGCAATTGAGAAGCAGATGTTCGGCGACATACGATCCGCGGGCCAGGTGCGGACGCGCCAAGTGTTGATATCAAGTGTTGATACCATGACGCGAGATCATTCCTGAGTGCAATCTTCCGTGCAGCGCACGTTGAAGCTGTCAAATTGATCGGCTATGCTCCCCGTCCTACAAAACTATAACAAGTCAGGGAGGACAGAACGATGCGTCATCGACCCTATTTCGTCGGCGCGGCCATGAGCCTGTTTGCCTTCGTTGCGACCGCCGGCACGCCCGCCATGGCAACGCCGTGCACCAATCTCCAATCCTTGCAGCTACAGCACGCGACGATCACGTCGGCGATGGACAACACCTCCCACACCTTCCTCCCTCCCGGTTCCGCGACGCCGATCACCGGCCTTCCGGCCTTCTGCCGCGTCACCGCGACCCTGACCCCAAGCTCGGATTCCACCATCAAGATCGAGGTCTGGCTGCCCGAAACCACATGGAACGGCAGGTTCCTCGGCACCGGCGGCGGCGGCTTCCAGGGCGTGATCACCTATGGCGAACTCGCCGCCGGCATCCAGGCCGGCTTTGCCGCGACCAACAGCGATCTCGGCACCGGGAGTTCCGGATGCAGCCCGCTCTATTGCGGTTCGGACGGTAACATGGGCAATCCGCTGGCGATTGCGTTTGGCGATCCGGCAGCGCCGTCGACGGGCTTGTTCGGGCATCCCGAGCGGATCAAGGATTTCGGTTACCGGGCGATCCACCTGATGACGGTGCGGGGCAAGGAGATCGCCAACGCGTTCTACCAGCAGAAGGCGCAGAAGGCCTATTTCGCCGGATGCTCCACCGGCGGCCAGAACGCCTTGATGGAGGCGCAACGCTTCCCTGAAGACTACGACGGCATCCTTGCGGGCGCGGCA
>DATNMT010000402.1:0-9520 GCA_035602495.1 Bradyrhizobium sp. | reverse complement strand
CCGGCGTTCATTTCATCCGCCGCGCCCTTGCGCCAATGCGTGTAAAGCGTCTCGAGCTCGACCACCTTGAAGTCGATATCGATGCCGATCTCTTTAAAGCTCTGCTGCAGGAATTCGTTCATCGGCAGCGACAGCATCTGCCCGGTGCCGCCTTGCGCGATGATGAAGGTGGTCTTCAGCGGCTTGTCCTTGGAGTAGCCGGCTTCCTCGACCAGCTTCTTCGCCGCAGTGAGATCATACTTGATGTCAAACGTGGGCTTGCCGAACCACGGGCTCGAGGGATCGACCTGGCCCTTGGCGGGTTTGGCGAGGCCGTTCATCAGGCCGACCACGGCGTCGCGATCGATCGCGAGATTGAGCGCCTTGCGTAAGCGGATGTCGGTCCAGGGCGAGCCGGGCAGCACGCTGAGATGATAGTTCCAGACATGCGGGGTGATGTTGTCGACGATCCGCATGCCCGCCGATTTCAGCTGCGGCACCGCGTCCGGCGCCGGCGTTTCGATCAGGTCGACTTGGCCGGCGAGCAGCGCGTTGGTCCGCGTCAGCGCTTCCGGCATCGGGATCAGCACCAGCTTGTCGACTTTCGCGAGCCGTTTCTTGTCCCAGTAGTCCGGATTCCTGGAAAGCTCGGCCAGTTCGCGCGGCACCAGTTTCGTCAGCTTGAACGGTCCGGTGCCGGAGGGCTGGCTTGCGAACTTGTCCCAGTCCTTGCCGAGTTTCTCGTATTGCGCAGGGCTGGAGATCAGGAACCAGAGCATTTGGTAGGGGAAGAAGGAGTCGACGGTCTTGGTGGTGATCTCCACCGTGGAATCGTCGATCCTGGCATAGCCCGCCACCGACGGCAGGCGCGTTTTCACCTGCGCGCTCTGGCGCTTGTCGAATTGCGGCGCCTTGTCGTTCAGCACCTTGTCCAGGTTCCAGATCACCGCATCGGCGTTGAAGTCGCTGCCGTCATGGAATTTCACGCCCTTGCGCAAGGTGAAACGCCACTTGGTCTTGTCCTTGTCGTCCACCTTCCATTCGGTGGCGAGGCCCGGCACCAGCTTGCCGGGCCGGTCCGCAACGTCCATTTCCCAGGCCACCAGCGGATCGTAGATCGTGTACGCCGTGAACTGGTAGGCGCCGGCGCCGCGATCCGGCTGCCCGGTGGTCAGGGGAATATCGGCCATCGAGATGCCGTATCGCACCACCGTCTCGGCCTGCGCGGGAAGGCCGGCGCCGAGGGCGATTGCAGCGGCGGCAACAAGGATCGAAATTCGGGCACGCATGATCTAAGCTCCTGATACGGTATTCGGAATACCCAATGCCAACGCGGTGTTAGCGTGCAAGGTTGATGCCAGATTAGGCAGCTCGGCCGTTTTCACGTTCGCCCTCGCAAGGAGTTGTTCGCCTCAACAGCAATTGAGCGGGCAACCCGCGCCATTGGCACAGCCGTTGCATAAGGTTGCATAAGAATTAGTCAGTGAAAGCCGAGAAGGGATAGTTGCGATGCGAAGCCAAAAATCTGCCAAAGACCGGATAGCGGCGGCTGCAATGTTGGCGGTGGTCGCCGTGGCATGCCTGCCCAGGATCGCGGGCGCCGAAACGGTGCTTCGGATCGGCATGACGGCGGCCGACATTCCGCGCACGCTCGGGCAACCCGATCAGGGTTTTGAAGGCAACCGCTTCACCGGTCTCACCATGTATGACGCGCTGACCATGTGGGACCTTTCATCAGCCGACAAGCCGAGCGTCCTGCTTCCCGGACTTGCGACCGAATGGAAAGTCAATGACGCCGACAAGACCAAATGGACCTTCAAGCTTCGTCCCGGCGTCAGCTTTCACGACGGCTCGCCGTTCAATGCCGACGCCGTGGTCTGGAATGTCGAGAAGGTGCTGAAGCAGGATGCGCCGCAGTTCGACCCAAGCCAGGTCGGCGTCACCGCGTCGCGGATGCCGACGTTGGCCTCGGCGCGCAAGATCGACGACATGACGGTGGAGTTGATCACCAAGGAGCCGGACAGCTTCCTGCCGATCAACCTCACCAACCTGTTCATCGCGAGCCCGGCGAAATGGCAGAAGCTTTTTGACGCGGCACAAGGCGCGGACGCCAAGGCGAAATCGCAAGGAGCCTGGGAGGCCTTCGCGCGCGATGCCTCGGGCACCGGCCCATGGAAAATGTCGAGCTTCACGCCGCGCGAGCGGTTGGAACTCGCCAGGAACGAAAATTACTGGGACAAGGCGCGCGTTCCCAAGGTCGACAAGATGCTGCTGCTGCCGATGCCGGAGGCGAACGCCCGCACCGCGGCATTGCTGTCCGGCCAGGTCAACTGGATCGAGGCGCCGGCGCCGGATGCGCTTCCCGAAATCAAGCAGCGCGGCTTTGCCATTTACTCTAACGAGGAGCCGCATATCTGGCCGTGGCAGTTCTCGCGCATCGAAGGCTCGCCCTGGAACGATATTCGCGTCCGCAAGGCCACCAATCTCTGCGTCGATCGCGAGGGCCTCAAGGACGGCCTGCTCGCCGGCCTGATGGTGCCGGCGACCGGCACCTTCGAGCCGGGCCATCCCTGGCGCGGCAACCCGACCTTCCAGATCAAGTATGACAAGCCGGCGGCGCAGAAGCTGATGCAGGAGGCCGGATTCGGCCCGAACAAGAGATTGTCGGTCAAGATCCAGACTTCGGCGTCGGGCTCGGGTCAGATGCTGCCGTTGCCGATGAACGAATATCTGCAGCAGGCGCTGGCCGAATGTTATTTCGACGTCCAGCTCGACGTCATCGAGTGGAACACGCTGTTCACCAACTGGCGGCGCGGCGCCAAGGATCCGTCCGCCAACGGCGCCAATGCGACCAACGTGACCATTTCGACGATGGATCCGTTCTTCGCTTTGGTGCGCTTCCTGTCATCGTCGATGGCGCCGCCGGTGTCGAACAATTGGGGTTTTATCAACGATCCGAAGTTCGACGCGATGGTGACAAAAGCGCGCCAGACCTTCGATCCGACCGAGCGGGACAAGGCGTTGGCCGAACTGCATGCGGCGTCCGTCGACGACGCGGTGTTCCTCTACGTCGCCCATGACGTCGCGCCGCGGGCGATGAGCCCGAAGATCAAGGGCTTTGTGCAGCCGAAGAGCTGGTTCGTGGACTTCTCGCCGATTTCCATGGTGCCGTGATTGGACTGTCGTCATGGCCGGGCTTGACCCGGCCATCCATCTTCTTCGAGAGACTCTTTTGAAGAGGGATGGATGCCCGGGTCAAGCCCGGGCATGACGAAGGAAAATTCTCGGCCGACAACCGAAGGTCAATCCGTGCTTCTCTACATCGCCCGCCGCATCGTCTATGTGATCCCGATCGTCATCAGCGTGGCGCTGGTGTGCTTTATGTTGGTGCACATCACGCCCGGCGATCCGCTGGTGGCGATCCTGCCCGCCGACGCCTCGCAGGAACTCGCCAATCAATTGCGCGTCGCCTACGGCTTCGACCGCCCGCTGCCGGTGCAGTTCGGGCTCTGGCTGTGGAAGGCGGTCAATGGCGATCTCGGCAATTCCATCGCTACCGGGCGTCCGGTGCTGACCGAAGTGATGCGCGCGGTCGGCAATACCGTGACGCTCGCGATCGCCGCCGCCATGATCGGATTCACGCTCGGCCTGTTCTTCGGCCTGGTCGCCGGCTATTTCCGCGACAGCTGGGTCGACAAGGTCGCGACCTCGATCGCGATCGCCGGCGTCTCGGTGCCGCATTACTGGCTCGGCATGGTGCTGGTCATCATCTTCTCGGTGCAGCTCAACTGGCTGCCAGCGGTCGGCGCCGGGCCCGGCGGCTCCGGCGCCTGGGGATGGGACTGGGAGCACATCCGCTATCTGATCCTGCCCGCGATCACCACCTCGGTGATCCCGATGGGCATCGTCACCCGCACCGTGCGGGCACTGACCGGCGACATATTGAGCCAGGACTTTGTCGAGGCCTTGCGCGCCAAGGGCCTGCGCGAGACCAACGTGTTCCGCCACGTCATCAAGAATGCGGCGCCGACCGCGATGGCGGTGATGGGATTGCAGCTCGGCTACATGCTCGGCGGTTCGATCCTGATCGAGACCGTGTTCTCGTGGCCGGGCTCGGGGCTGCTCTTGAATTCGGCGATCTTCCAGCGCGACCTGCCGCTGTTGCAGGGCACCATCCTGGTGCTGGCGCTGTTCTTCGTGTTCCTCAATCTGATGGTCGATATCGCGCAGGCCGCGATCGATCCGCGCATCAAGCGGGGCTAGCAAGGTGAGTGTCATCCCAACCAGCGCGATCTCCGATGCCGCCCTGCAGGCCGCACCTGCTTCAAAGCCGCGCGGCTATTGGGCAACCGTTGGCCGGCGCATCAGCCGCGACAAGGTCAGCATGGCCTGCGCCTTTATCCTGGCGCTGATCTTCCTCTCCGCGCTGTGCGCGCCGTGGCTGGGCCTGGCCGATCCCTATCAGGGCTCGATGATCCGCCGGCTGCGCCATATCGGCACCGCAGGTTATCCGCTCGGCACCGACGAACTCGGCCGTGACATGCTGGCCCGTCTGATCTATGGCGGGCGGCTGTCGCTGACCGTCGGCATCCTGCCGGTCATCTTCGCCTTCGTGGTCGGCACCTCGCTCGGGCTGATCGCCGGCTATGTCGGCGGCAAGGTCAACACCGCGATCATGCGCACCGTGGACGTGTTCTACGCCTTTCCCTCGGTACTGCTGGCGATCGCGATTTCCGGCGCGCTCGGCGCCGGCATCGTCAACTCCATCGTCTCGCTGACCATCGTGTTCGTGCCGCAGATCACCCGCGTCGCCGAAAGCGTCACCACCGGCGTCCGCAACATGGATTTCGTCGAAGCCGCGCGCGCCTCCGGCGCCGGGCCCTTCACCATCATGCGCGTGCACATGCTCGGCAATGTGCTGGGGCCGATTTTCGTCTATGCCACCGGTCTCATTTCGGTATCGATGATCCTGGCCGCCGGATTGTCATTCCTCGGCCTCGGCACCAAGCCGCCGGAGCCGGAATGGGGATTGATGCTCAACACCTTGCGCACCGCGATCTACATCAATCCCTGGGTGGCGGCGCTGCCGGGCGCCATGATCTTCGCGGTCTCGATCTGCTTCAACCTGCTCTCCGACGGCCTGCGCAGCGCCATGGACATCCGGAACTGACACCCATGACCGAGACCGCCGTATTGCCCGATATGCTGGACCCGATCGAGGACCGCGGCGGCGCCGCGCAGCCGCTGCTGCAGGTCAATGGCCTGACAAAGCATTTCCCGGTGCGCGGCGATCTCTTCTCCAGGCGCAAGACGGTTCGCGCGGTCGACGACGTGTCGTTTTCCATCGCCAAGGGCGAGACCGTCGGCATCGTCGGCGAATCCGGCTGCGGCAAGTCGACCACCGCGCGGCTGCTGATGCACCTGATGAAGCGCGATGCCGGCGAGATCATCTATGACGGCATGTCGGTCGGCCGCGCGCTGTCGCTGCGCGAACTGCGCCGCGCCATGCAGATGGTGTTCCAGGACAGCTATGCCTCGCTCAACCCGCGTCTGACCATCGAGGAATCGATCGCCTTCGCGCCGAAGGTGCACGGCATGGACGATGCCGCAGCGCGAAAACTGGCGCGCGAGTTGCTCGGCAAGGTGGGCTTGCGGCCGGAGATCTTTGCCAATCGCTATCCGCACGAGATTTCCGGCGGCCAGCGCCAGCGGGTCAACATTGCGCGAGCGCTGGCGCTGTCGCCGCGGCTGGTGATCCTGGACGAGGCGGTGTCCGCGCTCGACAAATCGGTCGAGGCGCAGGTGCTCAACCTGCTGGTCGATCTCAAGCGCGAATTCGGGCTGACATACCTGTTCATCAGCCACGATCTCAATGTGGTGCGCTATATCTCGGACCGCGTGCTGGTGATGTATCTCGGCGAGGTGGTCGAGCTCGGACCGGTCGACCGGGTATGGGACGCGCCGGCGCATCCCTATACCAAGGCGCTGCTGGCGGCGATGCCGTCCTCCGATCCCGACCATCGGACCGAGACGCCGCCGATCTCGGGCGATCCGCCCAATCCGATCGATCCGCCGCCGGGCTGCCGGTTTCATACCCGTTGTCCGTTCGCCGAGCCGCTATGCGCAAACGCCACGCCAAAACTCACGGACCTCGATAGGATGGGCCATCAGGCGGCGTGCTACATGGCCATCCCGGGGTCAGGGCACAGCCGCGCGCCAAAAGGAGCCAATGCCGCATGACGAGACCCAGCCCCAAGGAGATCAAGGCGATGGCCGACGTGGCGGGCGTGCCCGTCAGCGCCGAGGTCGCCGCGCGCATCGCCAATTCCATCGGTCCCGCGTTCGAAGGTTTTGCGCCGGTCGCCGGCACGCTGCCGTTCGATCTGGAGCCGGCGACCTTCCTGCTCGTGCAAGCCGTCACACCCATCAAGGCCGCGAAATGAACATTCACCAGACAACCACCGAACCCGCATTGCTGTCGCTGACCGAGGTCGCACGCGCGATCGCCGGGAAGCGCTTTTCGTCGCGCGAGGTGACGCAATCCTGTCTCGACCGCATCGCGCAGTGGCAGCCGCGCCTCAACGCTTTCATGGCGATCGAGGGCGACGAAGCGCTGGCCGCGGCGGACGCTGCCGATGCGGCACTGGCGAAGGGCCATGTCAAGGGTGTGCTGCATGGCGTGCCGCTGGCGCACAAGGACATGTATTACGAGGCCGGGAAGGTCGTCACCTGCGGCTCAAAAATCCGTCGCGATTTTGTCGCGACCACAACGTCCACTGCGCTGCAACGCCTGAAGGACGTCGGCACGATCCGGCTGGGCTCGCTGCAGATGGCGGAATTCGCCTATGGGCCGACTGGCCACAACTCGCATTACGGCGCGGTGCATAATCCTTTTGCCGTCGATCACATCACTGGCGGTTCGTCGTCGGGGTCGGGCTCGGCGGTGGCGGCACGGCTGACGTTTGCGGCGCTGGGTTCGGACACCGGCGGCTCGATTCGGATGCCCGCGCATTTCTGTGGCGTCACCGGATTGAAGACGACCTGGGGCCGCATCAGCCGCGCCGGAGCGATGCCGCTGTCGCAATCGCTCGACACCGTCGGCCCGCTGGCGCGCACATCAGAGGATTGCGCGCTGCTGCTGGGCCTGATGGCAGGCGCGGACCCCGAAGACCCCACCGCGATCGCGGGACCCGTGCCGGACTACGCAACGGCGGTGCGGGAGCCGATCAGGGGCTTGCGCATCGGCGTGCCCACCGCCTTCTATGTCGACGACCTCGATGCCGAAGTTGCAAAGATCCTCGACGAGACGATCGCGGCTCTCCGGGGCCAGGGTGCTGACATCGTCCAGGTCGAACTGCCGGACCAGCGCCAGCTCACCGCGGCCTGTCAGCTCGTGCTCGCCACCGAAGCGGCCGCGTTTCACAAGCGCTGGCTGATCGAGCGCCCGCAGGATTACGGTCCGCAGGTCTTGATGCGGTTGCAGAACGGGCTCGCCATCCCCGGCGTCACCTATCTCGAGGCGTTGCGCTGGCGCGGCCCGGCGCTGGCGGCGCACAACGCGGCGGTGGCCGGCGTCGACGCCATGATCGCGCCGGTGGCGCCGGTGCCGGCTCCAACCATCGCCGAGAGCGATATCGGCAACAGTCCCGACGCAGAAAGCGTGATTCAGCGGCTGACGCGCTTCACCCGTCCGGTCAACTATCTCGGCCTGCCGTCGCTCTCGATTCCCGCAGGCTTTACCAAGGGCGGTCTTCCGGTCGGCATGCAGTTGATCGGCCGTTCCTTCGATGAGGCCATGCTGCTGCGGATCGGCGCCGCGTTCCAGCGCGTCACCGATTTCCACGACCGGGTGCCGGTGTGACAAATCTCGTCGAAGTCCGCGGTCTCAACGTTCGCTTCACCGGCGATCGCACGGTCTATGCGGTCAACGATCTCAGCTTTTCGCTGGGCGAGGGTGAGGTGCTCGGCCTGCTAGGCGAGTCCGGTTCGGGCAAGAGCGTCACCCTGCGTGCGCTGATGCGGCTATTGCCGAAGAAACGGACGCGGATCTCCGGCAGCATTCGGGTGCTCGGCCGCGACGTGCTGGCGCTCGGCGAGGAGGCCTTGTCGGCATTCCGCGGCCAGACCGTCTCGATGATCTTCCAGGAACCGGCGCTGGCGCTCGATCCGGTCTACACCATCGGCCGCCAGATCGCCGAAACCGTGATGCGCCACGAAGGCAAGAGCTACGCGGAGGCCACGGCGCGCGCGCTGGAGATGCTGGAAGTGGTGCGGATTCCCTCCGCCAGGCGCAGGCTTCAGGCCTATCCGCACGAGATGTCCGGCGGCATGCGGCAGCGCGCGATGATCGCGCTGGCGTTGGCCTGCAAGCCGAAAATCCTGCTCGCGGACGAGCCGACCACCGCGCTGGACGCCACGGTGCAAATCCAGATCCTGCTGCTGTTGCGCGAGTTGCAGCGCGAATTCGGCATGTCCGTCATCTTCGTCACCCACGATATCGGGGTTGCGATCGAAATCTGCGACCGCGTCGCGGTGATGTATGCCGGCGAGATCGTCGAGCAGGGAACGCTCGGCCAGATCGTGCGCGCGCCGATCCACCCTTACGCGCGCGGATTGTTGGCCTCCACCGTCCAGGGCGCCAAAAGGGGGCAGCGGCTGGAGACCATCCCGGGAACGCCGCCGTCGCTCGACAAGGCGCCGGCCAGTTGCTCGTTCGCGCCGCGCTGCAACTTCGCCGAAGCCATTTGCGCCGAGCGGCTGCCGCCCAATTTGCAGGTCGGGCCGGACCGGGTCGCAAGGTGCATCCTGGCCGAGCGGATGCACACTGTGGCCGCGACGTAACAGCGGCAAAGCATCCCGCAGATTCGGCTCGTCACATCAGGCAATTATGGATAGGCTCGACCCGGCGCAGAGAAATGGCGCGTGAAAAAACAGGGGGGTTATTCAGATGCAATTATCCAGTGAAAGTCTTCTCGTCATTCTGTTCGTCGGCCTGGTCGCGGGCTGGCTGGCCGGCAAGATCGTGCGCGGCACTGGTTTCGGCATCATCGGCGATATTCTCGTCGGCATTGCTGGCGCGTTTGTTGCTAGCTGGCTGTTTCCGAAGCTTGGCATTTCCATCCCTGTCGATCACCTTGTAAGGGAGATCATCTATTCCGCGATCGGCGCTATCCTGCTGCTGTTGATCGTGCGCCTGGTGCGAACCGGCGGCCGCTTCTGAAGCTTGAATTGGCTGCGCTCCCTCGCCCCGCACTTCGCGGGGAGAGGGTTGGGGTGAGGGGCATCTCTCCGCGAATGCCGATGCCAAATCTGATAGTGTGCCTCGCCCCTCACCCGGAATTCGAGTTGCACTCGAATTCCGACCTCTCCCCGCGCAGAGCGGGGAGAGGTAAGGGAGTCGTTACTCGATGACTTCGACAATCCGGTGGGTGCGCGGATCGACCAGAACGGTATGGTTATTCACGACCGTGTAGCGATAATCCCGCGCGCCATATTCGGCCGGCACTTCGTAATAAGTGACGCCTTCTTCCGGCAGCACCGC
>DATNMT010000373.1:0-7308 GCA_035602495.1 Bradyrhizobium sp. | reverse complement strand
AACGGCAACGAAAAAGGCCGCGCCACGACGCGCGGCAAAAAGACAGGGGAGAGACGCATGGCCAAGGCACCGCCTTCCGCCAAACGCGACCGCATCAAGGCGTTTACACCCGCACTGGTCGATTACACCAACGACGTTGTTTACGGCGACCTGTGGGAGCGCAAGGCTCTCTCGAAGCGAGACCGCAGTCTCATCACGGTGGCGGCGCTGGTCGCGACCTACCGGCCGGAGCAGCTCGTGTCGCATCTGTCGCGCGCGGTCGCCAATGGCGTCACGCAGGAAGAGATCACCGAAGTCATCACCCACATGGCGTTCTATGCAGGCTGGCCTGCCGCGATGTCGGCCGCGCAGGTCGCCTACACGGTGCTGGTCGAAGGCAACAAGGGGGAATGACGATGGCCAATGACGTTGTCGTCGGCTTCATCGGGCTCGGCACCATGGGTGGCAAGATGGCCACCAATATTCTCAAGGCCGGATACAAGGTCGTGGTGCACGACCTGCAGCGGCAATCGGCGGGCCATCATTTGCAGGCGGGCGCCGAATGGGCGGATACGCCGCGCGCGCTGGCGGAAAAATCCGACGTGATCTTCACCTCGCTGCCGGAACCTGCCGACGTCGAGCGCGTCGCGCTGGGCGCCGATGGCTTGATCGAAGGTGTGAAAAAAGGCGCGGCCTATTTCGATCTGTCGACCAACTCGCAAAGCGTCGTGAAGAAAATTCACGAGGCCTTTGCCGCCAGCGGCGCTCAAATGCTCGATGCGCCGGTGAGCGGCGGGCCGTCCGGGGCGGCGTCGCGCAAGATGGCGATCTGGGTCGGCGGTGACAAGGCCGCCTTTGACAAGCACAAGGCGGTCCTCGACGCGATGGGCGATCGCGCGGCTTATATCGGGCCGATCGGCACCGCAACCGTCGCAAAACTCGTGCACAACATGTCGGGCTATGCGATCACCTGCGCGCTCGCCGAGACTTTCACCATGGGCGTGAAAGCCGGAATGGACCCGGTGGCGCTGTGGGAGGCCGTGCGGCAAGGCGTCGGCGGCCGCCGCTTCACCTTCGACGGCCTGCTCGAACAGTTCCTGCCCGGCAAATACGATCCGCCGAACTTCGCGCTCAAGCTCGCCACCAAGGATGTCAAGCTCGCGACCGAACTGGGACGCGAACTCGGCGTGCCGATGCGCATCTGCAACCTCGCCTATGCCGAGATGAGGGAAGCGTGCAACCGCGGCTGGGAAGGCCGCGACTCGCGCTCCGTGATGCTGCTCGAGCAGGAGCGGGCAGGCGTCAAGATCGCGGCCGATCCGGAGCGCGTCAAGCAAGCGGCGGAACGCGCGAAGTCCACCTGATGCTTGCGCCCGACAGCAAGCCGTCGATGTTGCTGCAGCAGACCGGCCGGATGGGCCCGCTGCTCCTGAAGAACCGCGTCGTGATGGGCCCGATGGGGACGAACTTCGGCTCCACCGACGGTTTCTCGACCGAGCGCGACAAGATCTACTACGCCGAGCGGGCGCGCGGTGGCGCCGCGATGATCATCACCGAGGCCATGGTGGTCTCCGGCAATGCGCGCAATCATCGCGCTTCGCTCTGCATCTTCGACGATCGCTTCATCCCGGGCCTGGCCGATCTTACGAAAGCGATCCACCAGGCCGGCGCGCTGGTCTGCGGCCAGCTCAATCATCGCGGCATGCTGCTGCGCCGCTCGGTCCTCGGCATGCAGCCGGTTGGCCCCTCGCCCGGAAAAAATCCGGCGACCGGCGACGAAGTCCGCGCCCTGACGACGCATGACATTGCCGCGATTCAAGAGCAATTCCTGGCCGGCGCCATCAGGCTCTACCGCTCAGGCTACGACGCGATCGAGCTGCACGCGGCCAATGGCTATTTGTTCCAGCAATTCTTCACGCCACGCCACAACCGGCGCGAGGACGATTACGGCGGTGCGGTCGAAAACCGCATGCGGCTGTTGATGGAGACGGTGCGGCTGATCCGGTCGGAGCTGCCCGACTTCCCGATGATGGTGCGGTTGTCGGCGACCGAATACGCCGATGGCGGCTATTCGACCGACGATATCGTCACGCTATCGATGGCGCTCGAAGCCGCCGGCGTGATCGCGATCGATCTGTCGGGCGGCACCAATGAGACGCCGGAACTGTCGCGCTATTGCATCCAGCCGCCATCGTTTCCGCGCCGCTTCCTCGAGCCGCATGCGCGACCGATCAAGGATGCGGTGACGGTGCCGGTCATCATGGCCGGCAGGATGTTGACGCCTGAGGATGCCGAAGGCGTGCTGCAAGCCGGCAGTGCCGACTACATCGCGCTTTGCCGGGCGCTGGTGGCCGATCCGCACTGGTGCCTCAAGGCCTTCGGTGAGGTGAAGCGGCCGATCCGCCATTGCATCTCGTGCAATGTCTGCTTCGAGCGGCTGACGCTCGAGCTCGATGTTTCCTGCGTGCAAAACCCGCTGGTCGGCACCGAATTCGAGACCCTCGCCAAGCTCGAGCCGGGGCTCGACGGAATCAAGCGGCAGGACAGTCGCGTGCTCGTCATCGGCGGCGGCGTCGCGGGACTGGAAGCGGCGCGCGTGTTCGCGGCCAACGGCCGTCAGGTCGAGGTGTGGGAGCGCGAACAGCAAGCCGGCGGACAGATGGACCTGGCGCTTGCGGCGCCCGACAAGGACGACGTCTCGGGGGTGTGGACCTACCGGGTTGCGGCGCTGGAACAGCTCGACGTGCCGATCCGGACCGGCCTCGAGCCGACCGTCGGCCGCATCCGCGCCTTTGCGCCGGACTTGATCGTCGTCGCGACCGGCGCCACGCCGCGGGGCGCGCCCTTTCCCGTCAACACCAATGTCCCGATCATCCAGGCATGGGACGTGCTGCGCCGGCCGGAACTCATCCCCGAAGGCGCCGGCGTCACCGTGGTCGGTGGCGGCATGGTCGGCATCGAGACCGCCGAGTGCATCGCCCGGCGCGCAAGCCACGTGGTCATTCTCGAAGCTCAAAGCGTCGTGGCCAGGGAAATGGCGCGCAACAATCGCTGGGACGTGCTGCTGCGCCTGCGCGACGCCAAGGCGAAGATCGTCACCGACGCACCTGTGGTTTCGATCGAAGGCGATTTGATTTTGTGCCGAAGCGGGCGGGACATCGTGCGCCACCCCGCGGGCGACAGGATCGTGCTGGCGATCGGTTCGCGTCCGGTGCGCGAGGTTGTGCGACTTGCCGACGAGGCCGGGGTGCCATGGGTCATGGCGGGGGACTGCAACAATGTTCCCGGCGATTTCCTCACCGCGATCTGCGATGCATCCATGATCGCATGGGCGGCGGAAGAGAAATTCCCGGCGGCGCCAGGCAAGATGCGCCCGATGGGATGAACGGACATGGGCCATTGAAGCAGGAGACGTCATGTCCGAATTCAATTACGAACTCTTTGCGATCCGTTATGCCACCCGGGACGCGCGCCGTGCCGCGCACTTCATCGGCGGCGATCCGCACGACGGGCCGATGCCGATGGATTACTTTGTGTGGGCGGCCAAGGGCGGCGGGCGCACCTTTGTCATCGATACCGGCTTCAACGCCGAGGTCTGCGAAAAGCGCAGGCGTACGTTCTTGCGCTGTCCCGCGGAGTCGCTCGCCCTGCTCGGCATCGATGCGAATGCGGTCGAAGACGTCATTCTCACCCATCTGCATTACGACCATGTCGGCAATTTCGACCGCTTTCCGAAAGCGCGGTTTCATCTGCAGGAGCGCGAACTGGCCTATGCCACCGGGCGCTACATGCAGTATCCGCGGCTGTCGCATTCGTTCGAGGTCGAGGACGTCTGCGGGATCGTGCGGCTGAATTATGCGCAGCGCGTGATGTTCCACAACGGCGACGCGGAGCTTGCGCCCGGCCTGACGATGCATGCGGTGGGCGGCCATTCGGCGGGGCTGCAATTCGTCCGGGTCAGGACCGCCCGCGGATTTGTCGTGCTCGCCTCCGACGTCACTCATTTTTATGAGAACATGGCAAGCAGCCGGCCGTTTACGACGGCCTTCCATATCGGAGAAATGCTGGAGGGCTTTGACCGGCTGCTCGCGCTCGCGCCGGACGAGAGCCACATCGTGCCGGGGCACGATCCGCTGGTGATGAAACTCTATCCGGCTCCCAGCCCTGAACTCGAAGGCGTTGCGGTGCGCCTCGACGTGCCGCCATCCGGCGTCGCGCCGCGCCGCGCAGATTATTCTGGCGACCACTAGGAATATCGGCGCATCATTTCGTCGGCGAGTCGAAAAAAATCATAGGCGGATGAACCCGGCCTGCCGCATCGCGGATCCAGTTTCCCGCCGACCCCATGCAATTCGAGACTGCTGGAACCGTTGGAAACCTTGATGGTTTCCGACACCCCGGGAAGGATGGGGCGAGCCAGGCACGCGCCGGTCGCCGGCGCTTTCAGAAGGCGCTCGGCGGCAGTCTTGAGCGACGACAAATCGCCGCTGGTCAGCTGGCCGATTGTCTGCCCCTGCGGGCCGGTTCGAAGAGTTCCGTCGGCGGCAATATGAAATCCCGCGCCGCCCTTGCACTGCGCTGGAGCAACGACTTCACAGGTTACATCGACATCGACCGTTATCTGAGGGTCAGCCTTGGGCTCCTGGGCGAAGCACCTGGGAGCGACCATCAGGGCCAACAGTATTGGCCAAACATGTTTCAGTCGAACCATATCGCTCTCGCTCCAATTTGACCTTGCAAAATGCAATTTTAGGTAGAGAATTGGCCCGTTAACCGCAACCTCACAGGGGGTTCAAATGATTTTTACTCGACGTCTTCTAGATCTTATTTTCCTGACCGCCGCCGTTACGGTCCCGAACCTCGCGCTTTCCCAGACTGCGCCAACGGCCGTTCCTTCGCAGCATCTAACTGAGGCGGCCGCCGCTTCGAATGGGCTCGCCGAGCTTACGCCCGGCAGCAAGACAAATGGCGTTCACATTTTTCCGACCCCAGACAGAGCCAATGCCCTGAAATTGTCCGGGGCGCTCGGTACGCCTCTCTTATACCATGCGGGCGGCCGAATTATGCCTTCCGCCAATATCTATGTCATCTTCTGGGTACCTTCCAAGCTGCAATCCGGCACACCGACGGCGCTGACGCAGAATTACCGGGACTTGCAGATTCGCTTCATGCAAGATTACCCCGGTCACGGCATTGATAATAACAACACGCAATACTCCGAGACGATCGGGTCGACGACGACTTACATCAGTAACACCGGTCGCTTTGTGGACTCGTACATCGATCCCGCTCCCTATCCGGCTTCCGCCTGCAAGGATACCGCGACCCCGGGCAACTGTATTACGGATGCTCAATTGCGGACGGAGGTCCAGCGCGTGATGAAATTGAAGAAGTGGACTGGAGGATTGAGCAACATCTTTTTCGTCTACACCGGGCCCGGCGAAGGGTCCTGTTTCGACGCCACATCGACAAGCTGCGCCTACCTGGCCTATTGCGCCTACCATGGCGCGATTCCGGGACCCACCCCAATTCTGTACGCGAACATGCCCTACGCAGATCCAAAATTCTGCATGGTTGCCGGCACGCCTTCGCCGAACAACGACGCGGCGGCGGATGCCGCCATCAGCGTTGCCAGTCACGAACTAACCGAGGCCATCACGGATCCGCAGCTGAACGCGTGGTATGCCGCGAATGGGTCCGAGATCGGGGACCTCTGCGCCTGGCAATTCGGAACCAACACGTGGGACGGCGGCAAGGCCAACCAGAGCTGGAACGGAAATTTCTACGAATTGCAGCAGGAATACGACAATCATGTCAACAATTGCGTACAGGTCGGTCCCTGACATGTGAGCGCGATCCGCGCATCGCGGCAGTGTAGAGCGCGTTATGGTTCGGCGTTGACTTGTCCGAGGTCAGCCGCGCTGCAATGACGCCATGATGCGGCGCGCCTGGACGCGGTGCGGCGCGTCCAGCATGACGCCGTCCAACTGCACCACGCCGGCATCGCTTGCTTCGAACGCCGCCAGCACGCGTTCGGCCCAGAGGCGCTCGGCGTCGGTCGGCGTAAAGGCGCGGTTGATGATGTCGATCTGCGCGGGGTGAATCGCGGCCTTGGCGGAAAATCCGTCGCGGCGCGCCGCATCGGTTTCCCGGCGGAGCGCCTCGCTGTCCCTGAAATCCGTGAACACGGCATCGATCGGCACCACGCCCGCGGCGCGCGCGGCGAACAGGCAGAGGCTGCGCGCCAGCGCGAACGGCGCGGTATATTGGCCATAGTCGTCGCGGTTGGCGGTCGCGCCGATCGCCGCGGAGAGATCCTCGCCGCCCCACAGCAGCCCGGCGAGGCGCGGGCGCGCCCAGGATTTCGCGGCCAGCGAAAGCGTGGCGGCCGCCGTTTCCGTGCAGACGGGGATGATTTTTGTCCGGCCTTTGTCCGCCGCACTCTCCCAGAGTGTCATCAGAGCATCGATGCGGTCGAGGTCTTCGGGCCCGGTCGGTTTCGGCAGCATGATGCCGTCGGGACGCGCCGGCATCACGGCTTCGACGTCGTCGGCACACCAGGCGGTGTCGAGCGCGTTGACCCGGACGTAGCGCGCCGGGCCGGCGCCGCTGCGACCGGCGAGTGTTTCCGCCACCAGCCGCCGCGCCGCGGGCTTGCTGTCCGGATGAACCGCATCCTCCAGATCGAAGATCAGGACATCCGCGCCGCTTCCAAGCGACTTCGCCATCATCTTCTCGGAATGGCCGGGAACGAACAGCAGCGAACGCATCATGCCCTCGCGGCGGGGCGCTTGCGCATCAACGCCGCGCGTTCGCAGGTCGCCACCACGACGCCGTCCTGGTTCAGCATTTCGTGAAAGAAATTGACGATGCCTTCATTGGGGCGCGACTTGCTTTCGCGCTTGGAGCGGACGGTGGTGCGCACCTTGACCGAATCGCCGTGGAACAGCGGTTTCGGGAAGCGTACGTCGCTCATACCGAGATTGGCGAGCGTGGTGCCGAGGGTGGTGTCGTTGACCGACATGCCGATCATCAGGCCGAGCGTGAACAGGCTGTTGACCAGCGGTTTTCCCCATTCCGACTTCGCCGCGTAATGCGCGTCGATGTGCAGCGGCTGCACGTTCATGGTCAGAAGCGAGAACCACACATTGTCGGTTTCGGTGATGGTGCGGGACCATTCGTGATTGAACACCATCCCGTCCGTGAATTCCTCGAACCAAAGACCCGCCATCAGGGTTTCTCCTCCATCTCGACCGGTGCGATTTCGACCAGCACTGCGCCCGCCGGAACGGTATCTCCCACCGCGCAGCGTATCGCCTCGATGCGGCC
>DATNMT010000367.1:0-5688 GCA_035602495.1 Bradyrhizobium sp. | reverse complement strand
GGCCGCCATAGACATGGGTGGCAACACGCCGATCGAGTTCTTGCTGGAGACTTCCGGGATCGAGCTGCAGACGCTCTACGTCGTCGCCGGAGTAGAATTGCCCGCACCGTTGCCCGAGCACGATGTTGCGATCGTGATCGCTTCCGATTCGGAAGAGTGTGTTGAGGCGCTGCGCAAGATCGATTTGGCGGCGTCGCGCTGGCCGCGGCCGCTTTTGAATCCGCCGCGCCTTGTCCGCAATCTGGATCGCGACAAGCTGCATCGCCAGCTTCGCGGCATCGAAGGATTGGACATTCCTGCCACCGTTTGCGTGACCCGCGCGCAATTGGCCGAGATGGCCCGCTCGAATACAGGCGCTTCAGATGTCGCGACCGGGTCTAAATTTCCCATCATCGTTCGGCCACGCGGTACGCACGCCGGCGTTGGGCTCGCCAGGGTCAGCGATGGCGCCATGGTCGAACGGTATCTGGCCGACCGGCCGGAGCTGGAATTCTTCGTCGCGCGCTTTGTTGATTATGCCAGCGCAGACGGCCTGTTTCGCAAATACCGGATTGTGTTCGTTGATGGCCGGCCCTACGCCTGCCACATGGCGATCGCCGACCGTTGGGATATCTGGTATCTCAACGCCGGTATGGCGCACAGCGCGGATAAGCGCCTCGAAGAGGAAAGCTTCATGCGCGACTTCGACGGCGATTTTGCCAGCCGCCACCAGGCCGCGCTGGCTAAGATCGTCGAGCGGGTCGGTCTCGACTATTTCACGATCGACTGCGCGGAGAACAAAAACGGCGAGTTGCTGATATTCGAGGCGGACAATACCGCCGTCGTGCACAACATGGATTCGCCGGAAGTGTTTCCCTACAAGCCGCCGCAAATGCGCAGGATTTTCGAGGCTTTTGCCGCGATGCTATACGGCCGCGCCAGGCTCGGGCGGGAGCGCGCGGCGTGAACGAGGCGTTGCGCGAGGCGCCGCTGCAATCCGAGGCGAGCGAAACGCTCGATCCGAAAAACTGGGACGAAGTCCGCGCCCAAGGTCATCGCATGCTCGATGACATGATCGACTACGCCGCCAACATCAGGGAACGCCCGGTCTGGCAGCCGATACCGGATCAGGTACGCGCGCGATTTCGCACCGGGCTTCCGGCAAAACCTTGCGATCTCGGCGAGGTGTATCGGCAGTTCGCCGACTTCGTCGTTCCCTATGCGACCGGCAACGTTCATCCGGGTTTCATGGGATGGGTGCATGGCGGCGGCAGCGCGGTGGGCATGCTGGCGGATATGCTGGCGGCGGGTCTCAATGCCAACCTCGGCGGGCGCGATCACATGCCGATCGAGGTCGAGCGTCAGGTGGTTGAATGGACGCGCCAGATGTTCGGTTTCCCGGCCACGGCGAGCGGCATCTTCGTGACCGGCACATCGATGGCCAATCTGATGGCGGTACTGGTGGCGCGGACAAATGCGCTCGGACGATCCGTCCGGCAGCACGGCCTTGGCGAGGCGGGCGCGCAACTGGTGGCCTATACGTCGACGGCCGCGCATGGCTGCATCACCAAGGCGATGGAAATCGCAGGCTTCGGCAGCGACGCGTTGCGTTGTATCGGGATCGATCGGTTCCATCGCATCGACGTGGAACAACTGCGCGCGCGGATCGCGCGGGATCGCAGCGCCGGCCTGAAACCCTTCCTCGTCGTCGGTTCGGCCGGAACGGTCGATATCGGCGCCATCGACGATCTGAAGGCGCTCGCTGCGCTGTGCCGGGAAGAGGGCTTGTGGTTTCACGTCGACGGCGCCTATGGCGCGCTCGGGATTCTCTCGCCGGCACTGGCGCCGCGGCTGGCCGGAATACAGCAGGCCGATTCGATCGCGCTCGATTTCCACAAATGGGGACAGGTGCCCTATGACGCCGGCTTCCTGATGGTGCGCGACGGCGAGGCGCATCGCGATGCGTTTTCCTCACCGGCGGCTTATCTGCGCCGGGAAACCCGAGGCCTCGCCGCCAATTCTCCCTGGCCTTGCGACCTCGGCCCCGATCTGTCGCGCGGCTTCAGGGCGCTGAAGACCTGGTTCACGCTGAAGACCTACGGGACCGAGAAACTGGGAGCGGTGATCGCGCGCACCTGTGCGCTCGCCGGATATCTGGAAGCGCGGATCGTCGCCGAGCCGAGGCTGGAACTGATGGCGCCGGTTCAGCTCAACATCGTCTGCTTTCGCTATCGCGCCGCCGACGCCAACAAGGTGAACGCCGATATCGTCATCGACATTCAGGAATCCGGGATCGCGGCGCCATCGACCACGCTGCTCGACGGCCAGCTGGCGATACGGGCTGCGATCGTCAATCACCGCACCGACGCTTGCGATATCGATGCGCTGCTCTCGGCGGTGCTGGAGTTTGGCGCGCAGCGGTCGTGCGGCGGCGATCCCGTGCTGCAGGTCGAGCAATCTCCGCCGCTGGCGATGTAACTTCGAGTAATTGCTAGGCGGAACGCTGTTGCGGGCCGCCGTCGGGTTTGCCCCGGACCGCCTCATTATGTTCCAGCAGCCGCTTCTCGTAAGCCACGAGCTTGCGGGCTTCCTTCAGCGCCTGATAAAGGTCGCCGTTCAGTATATGGTTGTTGATGGCCTCGATGATCGGCCAGGCGCTGGGCGCGGCGGTGACGATGTCGCGCACCAGATTGAAATAAGTGCCGTGATTGACCTGCGGGTCCGGCGAAATATACATCAGCTGCACCGCCAGATAGACCAGCTTGGCCGGCGTATTGGCGGTCTCCGGCGTCAGGATATCCTTCTCGCGCAGAATCGGGATGTTGTCGCCGTCGATCAATAGCCGGGCGCGCTGATCGGTATTGGTGATCACACAGGCGCCGATGATGATCCGTTCGTGCGGCTTCAGTTCGACCTTCAAAGCCATGCCTGTTCTCCGTTGCCGCCTCTTGCAAACGCGAACGTTGCGGCGGATGCGAATGAGTGCCCACCCTGGTTGCGCCAGATGCGCGCCGAGGCTGTTTTGCCGCTGTGAACGCAATCCTTTCTGATTGCGGTTAACGCCTGGTAAACGAGGCCGCCGGCGCGAAAATGTCCAGTATTATCAACGCTCGTTTCAAGTCGCGCAGCCGTAAAACTACCGACCGCCGGGCCGCACGCGTGACCAGCAACGATACCGATTCATATTTTGTTAGAGGCTTGGTTCCACCGTCCACCGGTCACCCGATCAAAAAAGATTGGGACGCGTGCCACTCCAATTTCACACCAGAAAGGTATGAAAAATGACCGGTATTGTTCTTTCGGCATCGGTTCGCCAGAACCTGCTCTCCCTTCAATCAACCGCTGACCTCCTGTCGACCACCCAGAACCGCTTGGCCACGGGTAACAAGGTCAACTCGGCTCTCGACAATCCCACCAACTATTTCACGGCGCAGTCCCTCAACAACCGCGCCAGCGACATCGGCAATCTGCTCGACAGCATCGGCAACGGTGTGCAGGTCCTGCAGGCGGCCAACACCGGCCTTACCTCGCTGCAGAGTTTGGTCGATACCGCGAAGTCGATCGCCAACCAGGTTCTGCAGGCGCCCGCCGGCTATACGGCGAAGTCGACGGTTACTTCGACGGCAGCCATCGCTGGCACCGCTGCCAATCTAGTTGACGGCACCGATCTTAAGAGCGGTCAGACTATCATCGTCGCCGCGAGCGGGAGCCTAGCGGCAGTCACCGTCACCCTCGGCGCCACCGAATCACTCGCTCAGCTGAACACCGCTTTGGCGCCCGGCGGTCTGACAGCCAGCCTGGATAGCACCAACCACCTCGTCTTCACCAACACCAACAACGACGCGGCTTCGTCCACGATCGGTGCGGTTACCGTTGGGTCAACTCCCGGTACCACGACGTTCGCGGCCGCTGTTGCGCCAACCGCCGATCCGGCTTCGCAGGCCATTCGCGCCAGCCTGGTGGGCCAGTACAACAACATCATCACGCAGATCACGACGACCGCACAGGACGCATCGTTCAACGGCGTCAACCTGCTGAACGGCGACAATCTCAAGCTGACCTTCAACGAGACCGGCAAGTCCACGCTCAGCATTCAGGGCGTCACTTTCAACGCGGCTGGCCTCGGCCTCGCTTCGCTGACCAGCGGCACGGACTTCCTGGACAACAGCTCAGCCAACGCGCAACTCACCTTACTCGGCCAGGCCAGCACCCAGCTCCGCACCGAGGCGTCGGCCTTGGGTTCGAACCTGTCTGTCGTGCAGATCCGTCAGGACTTCTCGAAGAACCTGATCAACGTGCTGCAGACCGGCTCGTCCAACCTGACGCTGGCCGATACCAACCAGGAAGCCGCCAACAGCCAGGCGCTGTCGACCCGCCAGTCGATCGCGGTTTCCGCGCTGGCGCTTGCCAACCAGTCGCAGCAGAGCGTGCTTCAGCTGCTCCGCTGATATCGAAGGCAAAATTCAAAAGCAAAACGGCGGGGGAAACCCCGCCGTTTTTTTGCTTCTGGAGAACAAGCCTTCCGGCACGCTCGAATTAGGGATTGGTTAATCAAATCGCTTAAAGCGGCATTAACGTTAATTTAAAGGAGTCTCAGTAGAACTACGGACGTAAAACTAGGAAGGTTTCACACATGTCCGGTATTGTTCTTTCGGCCTCAGTACGCCAGAACCTCCTCTCGCTGCAGTCGACCGCGGACCTGCTCGCGACCACGCAGAACCGCCTTTCCACAGGCAGGAAGGTCAACTCCGCGCTCGACAACCCAACCAACTATTTCACGGCGCAGGGCCTCGACAACCGCGCCAATGACATCAGCAACCTGCTCGACGGCATCGGCAACGGCGTGCAGGTCCTGCAGGCGGCCAACACCGGCCTTACCTCGCTGCAGAGTTTGGTCGATACCGCGAAGTCGATCGCCAACCAGGTCCTGCAAACGACGGTCGGTTACACGCCCAGGTCGACGGTCAGCTCGGCAGCTGCCCTCGGCGGCACCGCTGCCAACCTGGTCGACGGCGTCACCATCAAGAGCGGCGACGTCCTCGCCATCGCCGCCACCGGCGGTGGCACGGCGACCAGCATCACCTTCACTGCCAACGAGTCGCTCGCGCAGCTGAACACCACTTTGGCGGCCAACAATCTGACCGCCAGCCTCGACAGCGCCAACAAGCTCGTCATCACCACGACGAACGACGCGGCCTCGTCCACCATCGGCGCCGTCACCTACACCAACACCGGCGGTGGTACCGTGACTTTCGGCGCTGTCGGCGCGCCGGTTGCCGATCCGGCCTCGCAGGCCATTCGTGCCAGCCTGGTCGCCCAGTACAACAACATCATCACGCAGATCAGCACCACGGCGCAGGATTCGTCCTTCAACGGCATCAACCTGCTGAACGGCGACACTCTCAAGCTGACCTTCAACGAGACCGGCAAGTCCACGCTCAACATCACCGGCGTGACCTACAACGCGGCCGGCCTCGGCCTGGCCCCGCTGGTCGCTGGTACCGACTTCCTGGACAACAATTCGGCCAATGCGACGCTCGCCAAGATAAGCGCCGCGTCGAGCGCGCTGCGGACAGAAGCCTCGTCGCTCGGTTCGAACCTCTCCGTGGTGCAGATCCGTCAGGACTTCTCCAAGAACCTGATCAACGTGCTGCAGACCGGCTCGTCGAACCTGACGCTGGCCGATACCAACCAGGAAGCCGCCAACAG
>DATNMT010000364.1:0-7119 GCA_035602495.1 Bradyrhizobium sp. | reverse complement strand
CTCACCAAGCTGAAGCGGCTGGAGCTGGTATCGCGCGAGGCCAAGCAGGCCGAGAACCTGCGCAAGCTCTTGCTGGCGATCTCCGACGACGTCCGGGTGCTGCTGATCAAGCTCGCCGACCGCCTGCACAACATGCGCACGCTGGAATTCGTGCCGCCGGCCTCGCGCCACCGCATCGCCGAGGAGACCCTCGACATCTATGCGCCGCTTGCCGGGCGCATGGGCATGCAGGAGATGCGGGAGGAACTCGAGGACCTCTCGTTCCGGACGCTCGATCCGGAGGCCTACGCGGTGGTGATGCAGCGGCTGGATTCACTGGCCGAGCGCAACCGCAACCTGATCGGCGAGATCGAAAGCCAGCTCTCCAAGAACCTGCAGAAGAACGGCGTCACCGCGCATGTCTACGGCCGGCGCAAGCAGCCGTTTTCGATCTGGACCAAGATGGAACGCAAATCGGTCGGCTTCGAGCAATTGTCCGACATCTTCGGCTTCCGCGTGGTGATGAAGGACATCGAATCCTGCTACCGCGCGCTCGGCGTCGTGCACACCACGTGGCCGGTGGTGCCCGGCCGGTTTAAGGATTACATCTCGACGCCGAAGCAGAACGACTACCGTTCGATTCACACCACCGTGATCGGCCCCGGCAACCAGCGCGTCGAACTGCAGATTCGCACCGAGGAAATGGACCAGATCGCCGAATTCGGCATCGCCGCGCACGCCTTCTACAAGGATGGCGCGGGTTCGCCGAACGAGTTGTTGAAGCGCGAATCCAACGCCTTTGCCTGGCTGCGCCACACCATCGCGATCCTGTCGGACAGCGCCAACCCCGAAGAGTTTCTGGAGCACACCAAGCTCGAGCTGTTCCACGATCAGGTGTTCTGCTTCACGCCCAAGGGCAAGCTGATCGCGCTGCCGCGCCAGGCCAATGTGATCGACTTCGCCTATGCCGTGCATACCGATGTCGGCAACTCCGCGGTCGGCTGCAAGATCAACGGCAAGTTCGCGCCGCTGTCGTCGGAACTGCAGAACGGCGATGAGGTCGAGGTCCTGACCTCGGAGGCGCAGTCGGCGCCGCCGTCGGCCTGGGAATCGCTGGCGGTGACCGGCAAGGCGCGGGCGGCGATCCGGCGCGCGACCCGCACCGCGGTGCGCGATCAATATGCCGGCCTCGGCCGCCGCATCGTCGAGCGGCTGTTCGTGCGCGCCAAGATCGAATACGCCGACGACAAGCTGAAGGGCGCGCTGCCGCGGCTGGCGCGCGCCTCGATCGACGACGTCATGGCCGCGGTCGGGCGCGGCGAGATGAAGGCCTCCGACGTCGCCCGCGCGATGTATCCCGACTACAAGGAAGAGCGGGTGGCACGCTACGGCGCCAAGAAGAACAGCCTCGCGGTCAAGCTGAAGCTGAAATCGCCGCCCGATCCCTCGCGCAGCCCGTCGGCGATTCCGGTGCGCGGCATCAATTCCGATCTGCCGGTCAAGTTCGCACCCAACGGCGGTGCGGTGCCGGGTGACCGCATCGTCGGTATCGTCACGCCGGGCGAGGGGATCACGATCTATCCGATCCAGTCGCCGGCGCTGAAGGATTTCGAGGAGGAGCCGGAGCGCTGGCTCGATGTGCGCTGGGATGTCGACGAAACGACGCCGCAGCGTTTTCCGGCGCGCATCCTGGTCGACAATGTCAACGAGCCCGGCAGCCTTGCCCAGGTCGCCACGGTGATCGCCGAGCACGACGGCAATATCGACAATATCAGCATGTCGCGGCGCTCGCCCGATTTCACCGAGTTGACCATCGATCTCGAGGTCTATGACCTGAAGCATCTCAGCGCTATTATCGCCCAGTTGCGCGCCAAGGCCGTCGTCGCACGGGTCGAACGCGTCAATGGGTAGCCAGGCCTGTCATGCCGGGCAAGAGGCGCGAAGCGCCGTCTTCATTCCTCTTGACCCGGCAATCCATCATTCTTCAGAAGAGGATGGATACGCGGGTTAAGCCCGCGTATGACAGCCGGGGTGTCTCAGTCGCGGTCTGGAATCTTGATAGAGCCCGTTATGCCAAAAACTCCTCCGTTGCGCCTCGGAGTCAATGTCGACCACGTCGCCACGCTGCGCAACGCCCGCGGCGGCGCGCGGCCCGATCCGGTGCGCGCGGCGTTGCTGGCGATCGAGGCCGGTGCCGACGGCATCACCGCCCATTTGCGCGAGGATCGCCGCCACATCCGGGACGACGACATGGCACGGCTGAAGGCCGAAATCTCAAAGCCGCTGAATTTCGAAATGGCGGCCACCGAAGACATGCTGCGCATTGCGCTCAAGACAAAACCGCACGCGGTGTGCCTGGTGCCCGAACGGCGCGAGGAGTTGACCACCGAAGGCGGCCTCGACGTGGTCGGCCAGCACAACGCGCTGGCGCCGTTCATCGCCAGACTGAACGATGCCGGCGTGCGGGTGTCGCTATTCATCGCCGCCGAACCGCGGCAGATCGAGATGGCGGCAAAACTGCGCGCCCCGGTGATCGAGATCCACACCGGCGCCTGGTGCGATGCCGTGGTCGATGGCCATGCGGCGAAGGCGGAGGCGGAATGGCAGCGCATCGTTGCCGGCGCCAGGCTGGCGCGCGCGGCCGGCCTCGAAGTCCATGCCGGCCACGGCCTCGATTATGCCACCGCCGAGACGATCGCAGGCCTGCCCGAGATCGTCGAGTTAAACATCGGCTATTACATGATCGGGGAGGCGCTGTTCGTCGGCCTTGCCGAGACGGTCCGCGCGATGCGGGCGGCGATGGATCGCGGCCGCAAATCGCTCGTCGGCAAGAATCAGGCGGCGCAAAATCTTGCGGGTAAGGCATGATCATCGGCATCGGCTCCGACCTGATCGACATCCGCCGCGTCGCCAAGGTGATCGAGCGTCACGGCGACCGTTTTCTCGACCGCATTTTCACCGACGCCGAGCGCGCCCGGGCCGCGCGCCGCGCCAAGAGCGAGAAGATGGTGGTGGCGACCTATGCAAAGCGGTTCGCCGCCAAGGAGGACTGTTCCAAGGCGCTCGGCACCGGAATCAGGCGCGGCGTCTGGTGGCGTGACATGGGGGTGGTGAACCTGCCGGGTGGCCGGCCGACCATGCAATTGACCGGCGGGGCGCTGGCAAGGCTCGAGGCGCTGACGCCCGAGGGCTATGAGGCGCGGATCGACCTCTCCATCACCGACGATTGGCCGCTGGCGCAGGCTTTCGTCATAATTTCGGCGGTCAGTCCGGGCAAACGGTGACGGGTCGGGGGCGGTGTTTTGGCGTTTGTTTGCCGCAACACCGAAAATCTTCGATTATTCAATGGATTAGCAAGTTTTGATGAGACGGTTGATTGCGCGACTGCGAACAACGGTCTAAAACCTCGCGCGGCTGCTTCAGCCAGAGCCAATTCAGGTTTGCAGCCCGAATTGGCTCTCAATATCAGAAACAGGACCATTTTCTTGACCCGAAGCGAGGGACGATTCGCGTAAGGAAGATATTCTGCCACCGCGCGATCGGCAGCGGGGAATTGGGAAAGCAATGAGCGTGACATCCGGAACAAAAACTGAGAGCGGCTTGGGTGAAACCATCCGCGTCGTCATCCACGCTCTCTTGATCGCGCTGGTGATCCGCACCTTCCTGTTCCAGCCCTTCAACATCCCGTCCGGCTCGATGAAGGCCACGCTCCTGGTCGGCGATTATCTGTTCGTCTCGAAATATTCCTACGGCTACAGCCATTATTCGATCCCGCTGTCGCCGCCGTTGTTTTCGGGGCGCATCTTCGGCTCCGAACCGTCGCGCGGCGATATCGTCGTGTTCCGCCTGCCGAAGGACGATTCCACCGACTACATCAAGCGCGTGATCGGGCTGCCCGGCGACCGCATCCAGATGAAGGACGGACTGCTCCACATCAACGACGTGCCGGTGAAACGCGAGCGGCTGAGCGACTTCATCGGCGAGGACCCCTGCGGCTCCGACGCCACCGCCCGGGTCAAGCGCTGGAAGGAGACGCTGCCGAACGGCGTCAGCTATGAATCGCTCGACTGCGTCGATAACGGTTTCTACGACAACACCAATGTCTACACCGTGCCGCCCGGCCACTACTTCATGATGGGCGACAACCGCGACAACTCGACCGACAGCCGGGTGCTGTCGGCGGTGGGCTATGTCCCGTTCGAGAACATCGTCGGGCGCGCGCAGATGATCTTCTTCTCGATTGCCGAGGGCGAGCACGCCTGGATGTTCTGGCGCTGGCCCACCGCGGTGCGCTGGAATCGCATATTCACCATTGTGCGATGAACGACGAAACGCCCGATATCCAGACCTTGCCGTCGGGCGACGTCAGCACCCAGCCTGACGCCGGGCGCGAAGCCGCGCCGGCCAAAAAGAAGCGCAGCAAGGTCAGCGCCAAGGCCGCCGTGGCCGCGATCGAGGCGCGGATCGGGCACAAATTCGCCGATCCCGCTCTGCTGATTACCGCCTTTACCCACGTCTCGGCGTTGAAGCCCGCGCACAAGCGCGCCGATAGCTACCAGCGCCTCGAATTCCTCGGCGATCGCGTGCTCGGGCTTGTGGTGTCCGACATGCTTTACCGCGCCTTCCCGAATGCCGACGAAGGCGAGCTGTCGAAGCGACTTGCCGATCTCGTGCGCAAGGAGAGCTGCGCGGAGGTGGCGAAGTCGCTCGGGCTGCTCGACGACATCAAGCTCGGCCAGGTCGGCGCCAGCGCCAGCGCGCGGTTGCGCAAGTCGGTGCTCGGCGACATCTGCGAGGCGGTGATCGGCGCGGTGTTTCTCGACGGCGGTTACGCGGCGGCGGCGCAGTTCGTCGAGCGCAACTGGACCGAGCGCATGCGCAGGCTGCGGCGGCCGCTGCGCGATCCCAAGACGGTGCTGCAGGAATGGGCGCAGGGCAAGGGCCTGCCGACTCCGGTCTATCGCGAGATCGAGCGCACCGGGCCGCATCACGATCCGCAGTTCCGTGTCGCCGTGGATTTGCCGGGGCTCGATTCGGCCGAAGGCGTCGGCGGCAACAAGCGCGCCGCCGAGAAGGTCGCGGCGTCCGTCATGATTGCGCGCGAAGGCATCGCCGGCGGCGGCAAAAATGAAGGATAAGGCCCCTGAGGCCGCCGCGCCCGCGGCCACGCGCTGTGGCTTTGTCGCGCTGATCGGCGCCCCCAATGTCGGCAAATCCACCCTCGTCAACGCGCTGGTCGGCTCCAAGGTCACGATCGTCTCGCGCAAGGTGCAGACCACGCGCGCGCTGATCCGCGGCATCGTGATCGAGAACCATGCGCAGATCATCCTGGTCGATACCCCCGGCATCTTCCTGCCCAAGCGAAGGCTCGACCGCGCCATGGTGTCGACCGCCTGGAGCGGGGCGCATGACGCCGATCTGGTCTGCGTGCTGCTCGACGCCAAGGCCGGGATCGATGAGGAAGCCGAGGCGATCCTCACCAAGCTCGCCACCGTGAACCACGAGAAAATCCTGGTGCTGAACAAGATTGATTTGGTGCCGCGTGAAAAACTGCTGGCGCTCGCCAAGGCGGCCAATGACCGCCTGGCGTTTGCGCGGACCTTCATGGTCTCGGCGATGTCGGGCGATGGCGTCGACGATCTCCGGCGCACGCTTGCGGAGATGGTGCCGCCGGGACCGTTTCATTATCCGGAGGACCAGATGTCGGATGCGCCGATGCGGCACTTGGCGGCCGAAATCACCCGGGAAAAGATCTTCCGGCAGCTGCACCAGGAGCTGCCGTACCAATCCACCGTCGAAACCGACAGCTGGACCGAACGCAAGGATAAATCGATCCGCATCGAGCAGACGATTTTTGTCGAGCGCGAAAGCCAGCGCAAGATCGTGCTCGGCAAGGGCGGCGCCGCCATCAAGGCGATCGGCGCGGAGGCGCGCAAGGAAATCGCCGAGATCGTGGGCCAGCCGGTGCACCTGTTCCTGTTCGTGAAAGTGCGCGAAAACTGGGGCGACGATCCCGACCGCTACCGCGAAATGGGCCTGGAATTTCCCAGGGAATAATCAGGAAACGGCCGGCATTGCGATGAACGTCCCCAGGAATGTGCTGTGGTTTGAGGTGCTGCTGTATCTGTCGCTGACGCTGAATGCGCTGTCGGTCGCGTTCCAGGACCGCACGCCGAGCGCGGAGATGACCGAATCCATGATCACGACAGCGACCATAGCGGACGGCTGCATGATCCTGCTGCTGGTATTGTTCGTCTGGCTTGCCGCCCAGCGGCGCAAGAACTGGCCGCGCTGGGTACTGACCGCCGCGCTCGCGCTGTCGGTGATCTCGCTGGTGCAGGTGATCGGCGAGGTCGGGCTAGCGCTCGACAGCGCGATCGAGATCGTCTCCTGCGCGCTGACCGCGGCGGGGTTGTATTTTTCGTACACCGGCGACGCGCAGGGCTGGTTTAACGCGTGATCCCACGTCGTTCCGGGGCGATGCAAAGCATCGAACTACGATGTGCAATTGCACATCGGAGAATCTCGAGATTCCGGGTTCGCATCTGCGATGCGCCCCGGAATGACGAGGTGAGATAGCTGCGCCCCGCAACGGAATGCTGTACACTCCCACCCATGGAATGGACCGACGAAGGCATCGTGCTGGGCGTGCGGCGGCATGGCGAATCCTCCGCCATCGTCGAGCTGTTGACCCGCGGCCATGGCCGCCACCTCGGCCTGGTGCGCGGCGGGGCCGGTTCGCGGATGCGCCCGCTGCTGCAGCCCGGCAACAGCGTGCGCGCGGTGTGGCGGGCGCGGCTCGACGAGCATCTCGGCTATTATCAGGTCGAGGGCATAAGGTTGCGCGCGGCCACCGTGCTGGCGTCGTCGCACGCGGTCTATGGCGTCAGCCATCTGGCCGCGCTGGCGCGGCTGTTGCCGGAGCGCGACCCGCACGAAGACATCTACGAGATGCTGGATCGCACACTGGACGATTTCGACGATATCGGCGAGGCGGCGGCGCATCTGATCAAATTCGAGCTCGCGATGCTCGCCGAACTCGGCTTCGGGCTCGATCTGGAAAACTGCGCGGCGACCGGGGCGACCACCGACCTGATCTATGTTTCGCCGAAATCGGGCGGCGCGGTGTCGCGGGCGGCC
>DATNMT010000357.1:0-2464 GCA_035602495.1 Bradyrhizobium sp. | reverse complement strand
TGGTCGGTCCGAACGGCGCCGGCAAGTCCACGCTGTTCCGCGGCGTCGTTGGAATTCTCAAGCCGCTTTCGGGCTCTATCGAGATCGGCGCTCTCGATCACAGGGACATCGCCTATCTGCCGCAGACCGTGGATATTGACCGCAGCTTTCCGATCTCCGTCTATGACTTCGTCGGCACCGGGCTGTGGCGCGCGACCGGATTTTTCGGCGGCATGGGCAAACTCGCGCGCGAAAAAATCGCCCATGCGCTCGCCGCCGTCGGCCTCAACGGGTTTGAAAATCGCGCGATCGGCACCCTGTCCGGCGGCCAGATGCAGCGCATGCTGTTCGCGCGCGTGCTGCTGCAGGACGCGCGCCTGATCGTGCTGGACGAGCCCTTCAACGCCATCGACGCCAAGACCTCGGCCGATCTGCTTGATCTGGTCCGGCACTGGCATGCCGAGCAGCGCACGGTGCTGGCGGCGCTGCATGACATGGAGCTGGTGCGCGCAAACTTCCCCGAAACCCTGCTGCTGGCGCGCGGAGAGGTCGCCTGGGGCGACACCGCGGAGGTGTTGACGGCGGAGAATCTGCTTGAAGCCCGCCGGATGTGCGAGGCCTTCGACGACTCGGCGGCCGCTTGCGCGGTGGACGATGCGCCGTCGCGGGCTGCCTGACCGCCATGATCCATGACGCGCTGATCGCGCCCTTCACTGAATTCGAATTCATGCGCCGGGCGCTCGCGGCCGCAATCGCGCTTTCGCTCGGCGGCGCGCCGATCGGGGTGTTCCTGATGCTGCGGCGGATGAGTCTGGTCGGCGACGCCATGGCGCATGCGATCCTGCCGGGCGCCGCGATCGGCTTCCTGCTGTCCGGCCTCAATCTGTTTGCGATGACGACCGGCGGGCTGATCGCGGGTTTTGCGGTTGCGATCCTCGCCGGCGTGGTCGCGCGCTCGACCGGGCTGAAGGAAGACGCCTCGCTCGCCACCTTCTACCTGGTGTCGCTGGCGCTCGGCGTCACCATTGTCTCCATCAAGGGCACCAATATCGATCTCTTGCATGTGCTGTTCGGCAATATCCTGGCGATGGACGATCCGACCCTGCTGGTGATCGCGTCCAACGCCACCATCACGCTGCTGGTGCTGGCGGTGATCTATCGCCCGCTGGTGATCGAGAGCGTCGATCCGGTTTTCCTGCGCACGGTGAGCCGCGCCGGCGCGCCCTCGCATCTTTTGTTTCTGGCGCTGGTCGTCATCAACCTCGTCAACGGCTTTCAGGCGCTCGGCACCCTGCTGGCGGTGGGGCTGATGATCCTGCCCGCCGGCATCGCGCGGTTCTGGTCGCGCGACATCACCGGCATGATCTGCATCGCGGTCGCCAGCGCCATTGTCTCCGGCTATGCGGGGCTGGTGCTGTCGTTCCAGACCAAGGTGCCGTCGGGGCCTGCGATCATCCTGGTGGCGGCGATGATCTATGTCGGCTCGGTGTTGTTCGGCAGCGTCGGCGGCCTGTTCCGGCAGCTGTTTCCCGGCCGCCATCTCGAAGCGTGAGGAAACGCGATGCGGCGTTTTCTACTCATTTGTCTGGCGCTGGTACTGACAGCTCTTCCCGCCCGCGCGCAGGAGCGCCTGCAAGGCCGCCTAAACGTCGTCGCCAGCTTTTCGATCCTGGCCGATTTTGTCAAAAATGTCGGTGGCGAGCGGGTCAGCGTCACGAGCCTGGTTGGCCCGAATGGCGATGTGCACGTCTATGCGCCGGCGCCGGCGGACGCGAAGAAAATCGCGGACGCCAGGCTTCTGGTGATCAACGGCCTCGGTCTGGAGGGCTGGCTGCCGCGGCTGCTGCAGGCCTCCGGCAACAAGGCCCCGATCGTCACCGCGACCAGGGGCATCGCGCCCCTGAAGTTCGGCTCCGATGCCGATCCCCATGCCTGGCAGTCGGTGGCGAATGCGAAGATCTACGTGGCCAATATCCGGGATGCCTTGCGGGGGGCAGATCCCGCCGATGCCGCGATTTTTGCTGCCAATACGGATGCCTATCTGGCAAAACTCGATGCGCTCGACCGCGAGGTGCGCGAGGCCATTGCGCAAATCCCGGAACAGCGCCGCAAGGTGATCTCGACCCATGATGCCTTCGGCTATTTTGCCGCCGCCTACGGCATCGAATTCATCGCGCCGCTCGGGGTCTCGACCGAATCCGAGGCCTCAGCCCGCGATATCGCAGGCATCATCACGCAGATCAAAGCCCAAAAAATCCCGGCTGTTTTTCTTGAAAATATCAGTGACCCCCGGCTGATTCAGCGTATTGCGGGCGAGACCGGCGCCAGGGTCGGCGGAACGCTATATTCGGACAGCCTGACTGACGAAAAGGGCGCCGCCCCCACTTACATTGAACTGGTCAGGCACAATATAAAGGCCTTGACGAGCGCGCTGGCCAATTAGGGCAGGGGCCCTCCCTGTCGTCGCGCAGCCTTGGAATACCGT